>NZ_QKLN01000016.1:0-134623 GCF_003225665.1 Pseudomonas sp. TKO26 | reverse complement strand
GGCTTCGGTGCCCTTGAACGCAAGCACCTGGAAGTCGTGCTGGATGCCTTGGATGTCCAGGCTGAAGTGGGTCTGGTCGGCCGGGCTGAACATGGGTCGCTCCTTGACGTGTTGCGGCTGATTCCATTAGCCGAGGCGCCGCTGATCAACGAGAAGATTGTCGATCAGCGGCGGACAGCTGAAAAACAGCGGACAACTTAACAAGGAGCGGGCGGCCACCGTCATCGGACTTATCTGAACGTTTTGGCGAAAAGATACTGCCGTCCGCTGATTCAAATCGGCGGGCTGCCCCGGTCCCGCCTCAACGCCGGTCGCTAGTCAATGGCCGTCCCCGGCGTGGTCATCTGTTGCTCAAGGCCAGGGGACCATGCGAGTAACAACATCGGGGCAGCGCCGGGCATGGCCCTGCCTTGGCCGGCCCGTTCAAACCGTGGCGATCATGCAGCCCAGGGCCCCGGACTCCTGATAGATCACCCGTCCCTTGTGGGTGTTGGCGAAATCCCGCAGGCCGCGTTTGGCCACGTCGCTGTAACCCAGGGCGACGGCCCAGCGCGCAGCCACCGGGTCGGTGTACTGGGTCAGCTTGTCGATGTCTTTCTGGGTTTCGGCCAAGAGTTTGTTGCCGGCATTGGTGGCGCTTTCGACTTTGAGCTCGATCGCGTAGTTCTCCACGTTATGCTGCGCCAGTACGTCCAGGCGCAAGGCCTGGTTGGGCGCCGGATAGGGCACCTCGCGGGCGGCGGCCACATGGACCGAGCGCAGCAGGATCAGGAACTCCACCTGAAACCACACTTCCCAGGCCGCGCCGGTGCTGATGGCGGCCTCGATGCGCGCGTGGTCGTTGAGGATCAGGTGGCTGAGATCGGTATTTTTCATGGCGCGTTGCTCTTTGTAGGGGAGGGTACAAAGGGGAACGAACCTTCTGGGGCGATGTGAACGGTAGGTGAAGGCCCGGTTGGTCGGGCGGGATCCTCAGGGCATGGCGTCTGCCCGGGTTTCGCTCTCCGCGGGCCGGTGCAGCCTGGCCGCGCCCAGCCAGTAGAACAGCCCGCCGGCGACAATGAACGCCCCCAGCATGTAGAAGATCCACTGCGCCGGCTGGCTCGCCAGGACCATGCCGCAGAGGATCGGGCCCAGGGCGCCGCCGAGGCTGGAGAGGTTCTGCGCGCCGTAGTACAGGCCTCGCAGGTGCTCGGGGGCGATCAGGTCGATAAACATGTATTCGGCGGGAAACACGATGATTTCCCCCAGGGTGAACACCACCATCGACAGCACCCACAGTGGCAGGCTGGTGGACAGGGCGAAGCCGGCGACCCCCAGCAGGAACAGGCTCAGGCCCGCCGCCAGCCACTGCTTCAGGTGGTTGGGGGTAATCCTGCGGCCAATGGCGTATTGCAGGGCAATGACCAGCAACGCATTGGTCGCCACCAGGGTGCTGATGGTGCTGTAGGCGACTTGCGCGGACTCGGTAACCACCAGGTACTGCGACAGATAGGCCGAGAACTGGCCGAAGACCACCGCGCTGAGCAAGCCGCCGAGGGTGAAGCAGATCAGCCGGTAATCCCGCAGCAGTTGGCGACCCAGCGCGAGAAAGGACAGGGGCTGATGGGGGCTGGCGCCAGACTGGAGTTGCCTGTCGCCCTGTGTCAGGTACAGGGCAAAGAATCCCGCTGCCAGGACGCTCGACGTTACAAAGGGCAGGCTGATGCCTTGCTGGGCCAGCCAGGCGCCGAGCAACGGGCCAACGGCATAACCGATGTTGGTCAGGGTGTACTTGATCGAGAACACTGCACTGCGTTCGGTCACCGCCAGTTGCTGGGCAACACCGGCCTTGACCGCGATATCGAATACCGCATAGGCGAGGTTGATCGACACCAGGCACAGGTAGAGCAGCCACAGGGCGGGGGCGGCAAAGGCGCCGATAAAGCCCAGGCTGAAGACGGCGACGCAGGCCAGGATCAGCCGGTAGCTGGCGATCCGATCCACCAGGTAACCGCCGTAGAGGCTCAACAACGAGCCGACGATCAGGCTGCTGCCGATCACCAGGCCGATGTCGGCGACGCTCAGGGCGTAGCGGGTGGACAGGTAGATCACCAGATAGGGCAGGGTGATGGCCCGCGCCAGGGTCAGGATCAGCGAACCCGACAGCAACAGCTTGATGGTGCCCGGGTAGTTGTTCAGGGTGCGCAGCATCCATGCCTCTTCAAAGGGTGCAAGTTGAGTCGGGGCTTGAGCTTACTGAGGAATTGGCTTCTGTTTTATGATGATTTTTCTTGAGTGAATGGAAACTGATTCATGAATAAGGACGTTGCATGTTTGCTTCCGAACGCCTGAAGGGCATCGATGTTTTTGTCTGTGTGGCCGACTCCGGCAGCTTCAAGGCTGCTGCCGAGCGTCTGAACCTGACGCCGTCCGCCGTCAGCAAGGCCATTGCCCGCCTGGAAAGCCGCCTGCAGGCCCGGCTGTTGCAACGCACCACCCGCAGCCTGGCGCTGACCGATGCGGGGCAGGCCTTCTATCGCACCTGCACCGGGGTACTGGCCGACCTGCAAGAGGCCGAGTGGGCGTTGCAGGCGGAAAACACCGAGCTGCGGGGCAAGGTGCGCATCGATCTGCCGGGGGCCTTTGGCCGCACTCAAGTGCTGGAGCTGATCTTGCGCTTTGCCCGGGAACACCCCTTGCTGCAACCCCACGTGACCTTTGCCGATGCCTTTGTCGATCCCCTTGAGGCCGGTGTCGATATTGCCGTGCGGCTCGGCGGGCCCGCGCAGTGGCCCGCCGCGTTGGGGCATCGTCAGCTGGGCCATGAGCGCCATCTGTTCTGTGCCTCGCCGGCGTACCTGCAGCATCAGGGCACGCCCTTGACCGATGCCGATCTGCTGCGGCATCGCTGCATCGCCTATGGCTGGGTGGATGGACGGGTCAACCCCTGGACTTTTCCCGGCAGCCGGCCAGGGGAGATCGAGCGTCGGGTGGTGCCGGCCGCTTGCGTGGTGGGGGATGGCCAGGGGTTGTTGATGGCGGTGATGGCGGGCTACGGGATCGCCCAGTTGCCGTCGTGGCTGGTCAAGCGTCAGCTGGATGAGGGCAGCCTGGTGCAGGTGCTGCCTCAGTGTGCAACCCAGGGGCAGGCCATCCATCTGCTATGGCTGAAGAATCGTCAGGTATTGCCCAAGGTCAGCGCCTTGCTGGAGCTGTTGGCAGAACACTTGATGGGATAGACAGAAAGAAAATGGCAGGGGCGGCTGGATTCGAACCAACGCATGGCAGGATCAAAACCTGCTGCCTTACCGCTTGGCGACGCCCCTGTAGTACTGCGACGTTACTTGCTTTGACTGCCGGCCCGGGGAGGGCCGCTGCAAGAACGGGCGCAAATTTACCAACTAATACGCGCCCTGGGAAGCCCCCAGTGCAAAAAAATCAGTTTGAAAAACAGTTGCTTAGTGTTTTTCCCGATTTTTCCCCGCCAGGCTTCAACGCTCCAGATAGGCATCCTGTGAATCACTCAGTGGCCGGGCCTTGGCCAGCGCCTGGCGAATGCTCCGCAGCTCGGGGCCCTCGAGCACGCGCCGGCCCAGGTCATAGTCGTTGCCGCCCGGGCTCAGGTACACCGAGAGCAGCCCCACCCACTGCTGCTCACCCACTTCAAGCAGCATTTGCATATGGCCTTCGTGACCGTCGCCAGCCACCAGGTAGGTCAGCCCCTGGACCTGGGCGCGAGCGCACCAGCGCGGCGCGTCCCAGTTCAGGCGGGTATTGCCGTGTTCGTCGCCGATCCTGACCAGTTGCCAGGCCGCCGGGTCGAGCGGCTGTGCCTGCAGGAATGCCAGCAACGGCGTGCAGGACAGCACCTGGAAGCGGTAGCGCTGCTGCCCCTGGTGGATATCCAGCAAGGGGGCAGGGGGCATGGGCGCCGCCCCGTCGATCCTGACCCGCAATAGGTGGCTTTGAGCGATTTCCGATGGCTGTTCGCTCCAGCCATTGAGGTCGGAAACCGGCGGGCACCAGATCAGTTGCAGGGTTTCGCCGGGCTGGATGTGGTCCAGGCGTTCGAAGTAGGCCGAGGCTGTTTGCCCCACTTTGGGCAGCAACTGATCAAGGCTCAGGCTCGGGGCTGCATAGTCGATACCCAGGTCCGGGGACCAGAACAGGGGGGCAAGGGTTCGCATGGGCGCTGGCATGGCTGGGCTCTGTGGATCGACAGCGCGGATTCTTCGCGGTGGGGCGAGAAATGTCACGTGGTATTGGTGGCGTAGCGCAACGACACAGACGCCTGTGGCCAGGCATGACTCAATCGGCTACATCCCCTGGCGCGATGCGCCCGTGACAGCTGCCAGCCGCGCACTAGTATAGGGAGCCTGACGCAAGACCAATAAGAACAGCACAAGGACACACGTATGCGACGCTGGAACGGCTGGGGGGATGCATCCACGGTGGTCGAATTGCCGGCCCAGGGCGCGGGGTTTCTCGCCGAGCGCCTGGGGCCGGGGCGTCGCTTACCGGAGGCGACCCTGGAACAGGCGCTGGCCAAGGTGCCGCTCTCTCGCCTGGCTGCCCACCCGCTGTACTGCATTGATCCCCAGGAACGCCTGCTGCATGCCCGCGGTCAGAGCCTGCCGGACTGGCTGGCGCTGCGCGAAGGCGAGCTGGGGGTCTACCCCGATGCCGTGGCCTTCCCGGAAACCGCCGAGCAGATCCGTCAGTTGCTGGCCCTGGCCGAGGATCGCGACCTGTGCCTGATTCCCTATGGCGGCGGCACTTCGGTGGCCGGGCATATCAATCCGCCCTGGTCCGAGCGGCCGGTGCTGACCGTATCCCTGGCGCGCATGAGCCGCCTGCTGGAGCTGGACGAAGACAGCCTGCTGGCGACCTTCGGCCCCGGTGCCAGCGGCCCGCAGGTGGAAAGCCAACTGCGCGCCCGGGGCTACACCCTGGGGCATTTCCCTCAGTCCTGGGAACTGTCGACCCTGGGTGGCTGGGTCGCCAGTCGTTCCAGCGGCCAGCAGTCGCTGCGCTACGGGCGCATCGAGCAGCTGTTCGCCGGTGGCACCCTGGAAACCTTTGCCGGGCCGATGCCCATCGCCAGCTTTCCGGCGTCCGCCGCCGGGCCGGATATGCGCGAGGTGGTGCTGGGCAGTGAAGGGCGCTTCGGGATCATTTCCGAGGTCAAGGTACGGGTCAGCCGCCTGCCCGATGACGAGCGTTTCTATGGGGTGTTCCTGCCCGACTGGTCCCAGGCTCTGCAGGCGGTGCGGGCCCTGGCCCAGGCCCGGGTGCCGTTGTCGATGCTGCGCCTGTCCAACGCCCTGGAGACTGAAACCCAACTGGCCCTGGCCGGCCACCCGAGGCAAATCGCCTGGCTGGAAAAATACCTGGCCCTGCGCGGCGCCGGGGTGGGCAAGTGCCTGCTGACCTTCGGCGTGACCGGCAAGCGCCAACAGAATGCTCTGTCCCTGCGCCATGCCCGCCAGCACCTCAAGGCCTTCGGCGGGGTGTTCACCGGCACCTTGCTGGGCAAGAAATGGGCGCAGAACCGCTTTCGCTTTCCCTACCTGCGGGAAAGCCTGTGGAACGCCGGCTACCTGGTGGACACCCTGGAAACCGCCACCGACTGGAGCCATGTCGACCACCTGCTGCAGCGCATCGAGGGCAGCCTGCGCGATGGCCTGGCCGCCGAGGGCGAGCAGGTGCATGTGTTCACCCACCTGTCCCATGTCTATGGCCAAGGGTCGAGCATCTACACCACCTACGTGTTCCGCCCGGACGCCCAGTACCCGGCGACCCTGGCCCGCTGGCAGGCGCTCAAGCACGCTGCCAGCCAGACCATCGTCAATCACCACGGCACCATCAGCCACCAGCACGGCGTGGGCAAGGACCACGCGCCGTACCTGCTGCGGGAAAAGGGCCCGCTGGCCATTGATGCGCTGCAGGCCCTGAGTCGCCACTTCGACCCGGCCGGGCGCCTCAATCCCGGCACATTGCTGGAGCAGTGAGCCATGAACCAGGACTGGAATGCCCAGTGGCGCCAGCAGGCGCTGCCCGGGTTGGCGACGCAACCCTGGGACCTGATCGTGATCGGCGGCGGCATCAGCGGCGCCGGGATTCTGCGCGAGGCGGCGCGGCGCGGCTGGCGCTGCCTGCTGCTGGAGCAGCGGGACTTTGCCTGGGGCACTTCCAGCCGTTCTTCGAAGATGGTCCATGGCGGTTTGCGCTATATCGCCAAGGGCCAGTGGCGCCTGACCCGGGATTCGGTGCGCGAGCGCCAGCGGCTGTTGCAGGAGGCTCCGGGGCTGGTGGAGCCGATGAGTTTCCTGATGCCCCATTACCGCGGCCAGTTTCCCGGGCCCAAGCTGTTTGGCGGCTTGCTGAGCCTGTATGACGCCATTGCCGGGCGACGCAATCATCGCTTTCACGACGCCCGGCAACTGCAGTACCTGGCCCCCGGGGTCAAGGAACCGGGGTTGCTCGGTGGCACCAGCTTTCTCGATGCCCTGACCGACGATGCGCGATTGGTGATGCGGGTGCTGGCCGAGGCCCGGGCCGACGGCGCCGTGGCCATCAATGGCCTGCGGGTGACCCGCCTGCTGCGGGAGAACGGGCGAGTGTGCGGGGTGGCGATCGAAGACAGTGAAACAGGCGCCGTGCACACCCTGGACTGCGCGGTCCTGGCGGTGGCCACCGGGGCCTGGGCCGAGCGCCTGCGCCCGGCCAGCAGCCGTCGGCAGTTGCGGCCGTTGCGCGGCAGTCACCTGCTGCTGCCGGGCTGGCGCCTGCCGGTGGCCCAGGCTTTGAGCTTCATGCATGGCGAGGATCGGCGGCCGGTGTTCGTCTTCCCCTGGGAAGGCGCCACCGTGGTGGGCACCACCGACCTCGATCACCGCGACGACCTGGACCAGAGCGCCAGCATCAGCCAGGAAGAGCTGCGCTATCTGCTGGCCGCCTGCGCCCAGCAGTTTCCCCAGGCTCAGATCGGTCCCGGGGACGTGCTGTCGACCTGGGCCGGGGTGCGCCCGGTGGTGGCGGGTAGCGAAGGGCAGCAGGGCAAGCCGTCCAATGCCACCCGTGAACACGTGCTGTGGCAGGAGCCCGGCTGCGTGACCCTGGCTGGCGGCAAGCTCACCACCTTCCGCCCCCAGGCCATCGAAGTGCTGCAAGCCTGCGGGGCGATGCTCGGGCGTGAAGTGCTGGATGACGGCGCCCCGGTGTTGGCGCCCGTGGCCGCGCTGGACATCCCCGGCCTGAGTCGCGCCCAGACACGACGCCTGGCCGGCCGCTACGGCCGCGACCTGCCGCGCCTGGCGCAACAGGTGGCGAGCCTGGGCGGTGACTGCATCGGTGCCAGCGACACCCTGTGGGCCGAGCTGGCGCTGGCCGCCGAGACGGAGTTGGTCCTGCACCTGGACGACCTGCTGCTGCGTCGGACCCGTATCGGCCTGCTGCTGGCCGAGGGCGCGGCCCAGTACCTGCCGGCCATCCGCCGCCTGTGCCAGCCTCTACTGGGCTGGGACGACGCCCGTTGGCAGGCCGAAGAACAGCGCTACCGGCTGCTCTGGCAGCGCCAGCACAGCCTGCCGTCCACCACCGATTGACGCCCTGACCCAGAGAGCCCCATGGACAACCACAACAACAAGAAACAGGACTACCTGCTGGCCATCGACAACGGCACCCAGAGCGTGCGCGCACTGCTGTTCGACCTTGAGGGAAACCTGGTGGGCAAGGGCAAGATCGAGCTTGAGGCCTATTACTCGAAGCAGCCCGGCTGGGCCGAACAGGACCCGGACTATTACTGGGCCAAGCTTGGCCAAGCCTGCCAACTGCTCTGGCAGCAGACCGGCATCGACCGCTCGCGGATCCGGGGTGTGTCCCTGACCACCCAGCGCGGCACCCTGATCAATGTCGATGCCCAGGGCCGCGCCCTGCGTCCGGCGATTCTCTGGCTCGACCAGCGCCAGGCCGCCGTCGAGGGCCGCATCAAGGGGCCCTGGGGCTGGTTGTTCAAATTGATCGGCGCCGAGGCCACGGTGGACTATTTCCGCGCGCAGGCCGAAGCCAACTGGGTGGCCCAGCAGCAGCCCGAAATCTGGGCCGCTACCGACAAGTTCCTGCTGCTCTCGGGCTTTCTCACCCATCGCCTGACCGGCAACTTCGTCGACTCGGTGGGCTGCTGCGTGGGCTACTTGCCCTTTGACTACAAGCGCCTGCGCTGGGCCGCCCCCAGCGACTGGAAATGGCAGGCCCTGGCGGTGCGCCAGGAGCAACTGCCAACCCTGCTCAAGCCCGGTGAAACCCTGGGCCGGATCAGCGCCGAGGCCAGCCGCCACACCGGCATACCGGAGGGGCTGGCGCTGATCGCCGCCGGTGCCGACAAGGCCTGTGAGGTGCTCGGCTCGGGCGTCCAGGACTCGACCACCGCCTGCCTGTCCTATGGCACCACGGCCACCATCACCACCACCCGTTCGCGCTACCTGGAAGTGGTGCCGCTGATCCCGCCGTACCCGGCGGCGGTGCCGGATCACTACAACTGCGAGGTGATGATCTTTCGCGGCTACTGGATGGTCAGCTGGTTCAAGCAGCAGTTCGGCCTGCGAGAAGTGCAGCAGGCGGCGGAGCAGGGGCTGGAGCCGGAACAGCTGTTCGACGCCCTGGTCCAGGCGGTGCCGCCCGGATCCATGGGCCTGACCCTGCAACCCTACTGGTCGCCGGGCATCCGCGAGCCGGGCATGGAGGCCAAGGGCGCGATGATCGGCTTTGGCGACGTGCACACCCGGGCGCATATCTACCGGGCGATCCTCGAAGGCCTGGCCTATGCCTTGCGCCAGGGTATGGAGCGCATGGAGCAACGCTCCAAGCTGAAGATCACCCGCCTGCGGGTGGCCGGAGGCGGCTCCCAGAGCGACGCGGCCATGCAACTGACCGCGGACATCTTCGGCCTGCCGGTGGAGCGCCCCCATGTCTATGAAGCCTCGGGCCTGGGGGCGGTGATTGCCTGTGCGGTGGGCCTGGGGTTGTACCCGGACTTCCCCACGGCGATCAGCGCCATGACCCGGGTCGGCGCGGTGTTCGAGCCGCAACCGCAGGCGCAGCAGATGTACCAGCGGCTGTACCGCGAGGTCTACCTGCGCATGTACCGCCAGCTCAAGCCGCTGTACCAGAGCATTCGTCAGATCACCGGCTACCCGGCCTGAGGGCACGGCGGGCGCCGGCCAGCAGGGGCAAGGGTTCCCGGTCGAAAAAACACTCCCGCACGGTACGGCTCAACTATCGTCATCCAGGTGGACGGAACCCTATGACAACCTGAACCGGTGAGCCGAACATGAACCGCCAGGACGCGCTGAACATCCTCTGGAAGCGACTGTTCATCATCTTTGTGCTGCTGTTGGCGGCATCCCTGGTTGCGGTCGCCATGGCCGACGGCTACACCATTCCCTCGGTAGTGTTCATCGTTGGCAATATCGGCGGCTACGTAGGCTTTCACCGGCAACTGTCGCACCTCAGCGAGGAGGAGGTCGTCAGCCTGTGCCGCTCCTGGTTCAACGTGCTGCTGCCGTCGTTCATCGGCGGCATCCTCGCGGGCTTGCTGTACATCCTGTTTATCTCCGGCGTGGTGCAAGGCGAACTGTTTCCGCAGATCGTCAGTGACAAGAGCTGCAGGTATCCGGACAACAGCTTCTATGTGATTTTCTGCCAGCACGCCGACGGCTATGCCGCCTACGGCAAGTTGCTGTTCTGGTCCTTTGTCGCGGGGTTCAACCAGAATTACGTGGTCGATCTGATCGAGAACATCAAGGGCAGCAAAAAGGCCCAGGGTGAGGCGTGAGTGAAGAGGCGGTGAGCTAAGACCGTCCGGCCAAAGGACCGGCGACGTTCTTTGCGTTCATTGAAACGTACTCAGCCCAGCCCTGCCTTGGTGGTGCGCTTTGCGACGGGGGCCAAACACCGTTAGGGCTGCCTGCTGCATCCAGTTCTTCTGCCAGTGAAAGTGTGCTTGCCGACATCTCGCTTCCTGGCGAAAAAAAGCCCGGTTTCCCTGTGTTCTCCTGGTTCTTTCCTGCGTCGCAACTTGCATTGCCCCTTTCTGCCGGTCGGAGTTTTCTTGATGTCTTCCCCAAAATCCTTGCCCACGGTCCTGCTGGGCCTGGCCCTTGCCTGCCCGGCGCTTGCCGAAACCCGCGCCGTGGAGCTGGCGCCGGCGCAGGTGCTGGGGCAGGAGCCGACAGGCGAGGGGCAGGGGATGGAAGAGGCCGAGGCACGGCTGGCCCAGGTGCCGGGCGGGAGCAATCTGGTGGATATGCGCCAGCCGCTGCAGGGCCGGGTGGCCAGCAACCAGGATGTGCTGGCTTATCAGCCCGGGGTTTACGCCCAGTCGGCGGGCAACGAGGGGGTGAAGATCTCGATCCGTGGTTCGGGCCTCAACCGCGCGCCGGGCGCCCATGCCTCGGGGCTGTACACGATGCTCGACGGTCTGCCGCTGACCGGCCCCGGCGGTACGCCCTATGAATTGCTGGAGCCGTTGTGGGTCGACCATGTAGAGGTGCTGCGCGGCGCCAATGGTTTCGACCGTGGGGCCCTGGCCCTGGGCGGCGCCATCGACTACATCAGCCACACCGGCTACGACGCGCCGCTGTTGCAGGTGCGCTACGCCACCGGCAGCCACGGTTATCAGCAGCGTCAGGTCAGCTCCGGGCAGGTGCTGGGAGATTTCGACTACTACCTCTCGCTGACCGACGCCAACGCCGACGGTTACCAGGACCACACCCGCAGCCAGAGCCGCGGGGTGATCGGCAACTTCGGCTACCGCTTCAACCCGAACCTGGAAACCCGCTTCTACCTGCGCTACCGCGAAACCGACAACGATCTGGCCGGGCGCGTGACCAAGCGCTCCATCGAACATGACCCGCGGGCGGCCAATCCGGCCTATGTCAGTCGCGACGACCGGCGCAAGCAACCGGGCAGCACCTTTGTCGGCAACAAGACCACCTACTACATCGACGATGATTCAAGCATCCAGACCGGCCTGGTCTACCACGACTACCCGATGGACCTGCGCGAAGGCCCCAACCGCCTGAAGGTGGCCTACAGCGACGTCAGCGGCACCCTGGACTACAAGCGCCGCGACAGACTCTGGGGCATGGAAAGCCGCAGCACCCTGGGCCTGCGGGTAACCAAGCACCTGCCCAATGACGGCGCCAGCGAGTTTGTGCGAATTCCCACGGGCAACACCAAGACCTATGCGCCGGGCACGCGGATGCGCAATTTCACCTACCAGGGCTCGGACACCGTGCTGCATGTGGGCAATGACCTGGAGATCGCCGACGACCTGTGGCTGACCACGGGGCTTGCGGCCATCTACACCCGTCGCGAAAGTGCGGTGACCTACCCCGAGGGCGGCGGCAAGACCAGCCTTGGCGACTGGGACTACGCGCCGCGCCTGGGCCTGCGCTACCAGTTGACGCCGGATGTGCAACTGTTCGGCAACCTCAGTCGTTCGGTGGAAGCCCCACACCCCTGGTCGCTGATCTACAGCTCGAACCTGCGTTTCCCGGAAACCAGCGGCGTCGCTTACGGCGCCCAGCGCGATCCGATCAAACTGCGCAACCAGACCGCCACCACCCTGGAACTGGGCGGCCGTGGCGACAGTGGCCTGGGGCAATGGAGCCTGGCCTGGTACTACGCCCAGGTGCGCCACGAACTGCTCTCGGTACTGCCCGATCCCAGCGCCACCACGCCCTATGAACTCAACGCCAGCCCCACGGTGCACCAGGGCGTGGAAGCCAGCCTGCACAGCGAGCTGTGGTCGCGCCCGGGCGTGGGCCGCTTGAGCCTGCGTCAGGCCTACAGCTTCAGCGATTTCCACTACCGCGACGACGCGCGCTTTGGCGACAACCGCCTGCCGGGCCTGCCCATGCACTACTACCAGGGCGAGCTGCGCTACGACTGGCCCCTGGGCTTCTTCGCCGCGGTCAATACCCAACTGGTGTCGAAGGTGGCGGTGGACTACGCCAACAGCTACTACGCCGATCCTTACGCACTGTTCGGCGCCACCCTGGGCTACAACGCGCCGAAGAACGACTGGCAGACCTGGGTCGATCTGCGCAACCTCACCGACAAGCGCTACGCCGCCACGGTCACCCCGGGCTACGACGACAAGGGGCTGGACGCGGCGCGCTCGACGCCAGGGGAAGGGTTGGGGGTGTACCTGGGGGTGTCCTGGAGCTTGCGCTGAAGCGCTGGCTCGTCAGTCCGCACGATCGCTGCGGGCCCGGGCTCAATTGCGGAAATACAACTCGTCCAGCTGCCGTCGGCGGATCACCAGGTACTCGTTCCAGACCTTGGGGAAGTCTGCGTCCCGGGTGAAGGGAAAGGTCAGGTACACGGTGCGACCGATCACACTGATGTACTCCCGCATGCGCTTGTACGCCGGTTGCTCCAGTAGCGAAATGTACTCGTCATAGGCGTGGTGGTAATGGCTGATCGTGACCCGGTGGGGCGCGATCATGCCGCGGGAAAAGTCGATCACCCAGCCGTGACTCATGCCGTTGCCCAGGTACCCGTAGACCCCGTCCTCAGAGAGGCTGATGGCGTTTCGCGCCTGCTCGCCATCCTCATCGTTGACCAGCACGATCTGGGTTTCGAAATAGCGGATGGCCTGTTGCTCGGGGCCGCGCAGGTGCAGGTTCCAACTGATGGCGCCCATGCGAAATTCACCTTGTTCGGCAAATTCGGCAATCCAGCCGTTGGCGAGGGTAATGCGGTGTGTGGTCATGGTGAGTGGTCCGGCTCGGGCGGTGCGTGGGGGAAGGGCGCTAGTGGCGTGGCGCAGGGATGGTAACCACCAGGCTGGGGGCATGACTTTATATCAGGGGAGAAAATGGAGCGCTGCAAACAATGCTTCTATAGTGTTTTTGCAGCATAAAAAAAGCTGAAAACAAACCCCCAACGGTTGCCGATAGCAAAGAGTCTCTCCTTTAGCAGGATGCGCCCATGTTCAATAATCGGTTGAAAATGCAGTTGCAGTCTCTTCAGTCGGAGCTTTCAGTGGCTCGACAGTTGCTCAACGGAATTGAGACCTGCCTTGTGCGCGCGGTCCTTGACGCCAACTACAACGTTATAGATGCCAATGAAGGCTTTCTGAACATGTTGGGGTGTGACGCCAACCAAGTGCTGAACAAACCGCTCGACAATTTCATTCCGACGTATGTGCGACAGATGGATTGTTATCGTCGTTTGCTCGACAGCGTGAACAACCATGACGCGGTTATCGACACTTACCGTTTTCAGCGTCCCGATGGCGGACTGTCGTGGTTCCGTGGCCTCTGGCAGCCGATTGTCAATCAACAGGGGCAATTGGAAAGTATCCATGCCTTTGGTTCGAACATCACCGAGACCGTTGACACTTCGGCGGAGAATTCGGCGTTTATTCAAGCGCTGCTGCGCTCCACGGCGGTGATCGAGTTCGATCTTCAAGGCCATGTCCTGCAAGCAAACGAGCAGTTTCTGCGCTCAATGGGCTATCAACTTTCGCAAATCAAAGGCAAGCACCACAGCATGTTCTGCGACCCCGCCGATGCTGCGTCCAGTCATTACAAGGAGTTCTGGGCGACCCTCAATCGCGGTGAATTCGTGGCTGACCGTTTCAAGCGAGTCGATGCCCATGGTCGAGTCGTCTGGCTGGAAGCGACCTACAACCCGGTGCACAACGCACAGGGCGTTCTTTACAAGGTGGTCAAGTTCGCCACGGTCATTACCGATCAAGTGGCTCGCGAACAGCAGGTGAACGAGGCGGCGACCATCGCGTTCGAGATCTCCCAACAAACCGACATCAGCGCCCGTCGAGGCGCCGACGTGGTGCAGAACACCGTGCAAACGATGCGCATGATCTCGGATGAAATGCAGGCGGCATCCGCCGGGATTGAAGCGTTGGGCAAGCAATCGCTGTTGATCAGCTCGATTGTCCAGACCATTGGCGGCATCGCCCAACAGACCAACTTGCTCGCGCTCAACGCAGCAATCGAGGCGGCGCGGGCCGGTGAGCAGGGTCGAGGGTTTGCCGTGGTCGCCGATGAAGTGAGGCAGTTGGCCGGGCGCACCAGCGCCGCTACCGAAGAAATCGTCAGCGTTGTACAGCAGAACCAGAGTCTGGCGGATGCAGCCGTAAGCGGCATGGCCAACAGTCGCGGGCAGGCTGAAGAAGGCCTGGCACTTGCCAACGAGGCCGGCTCGGTGATTCTCGAAATCCAGGAGGGTGCGCGCCAGGTTGTGGGGGCCGTGGGGCGTTTCGCCAATCAGCTGAAATAGCCTGCGTTGCGTCAGGCTGGTAAAGATCCGGGGCGCCTCATGGGTGCCCCGGGCCTTTGCGCTTAGCGAGCGGGTGACAAGGCCGGTGTGCGTGGAGGAATCAGCCGTTTGCTGCCGGTGGACTCAAAGGCCGACGCCAGGCGCAGCAAGCTTGAATCGTCATAGGCACGGCCGGCGAAGGTCAGCCCCACCGGCATGCCGATATCCGCCATCACCCCCATGGGCACGGTCACCGTGGGCACGCCCAGGTGACGGATCGCCAGGTTGCCGTTGGCTACCCACACGCCGTTGCTCCAGGCAATGTCCGCCGATTCGGGATTGATGTCGGCGTCCGCCGGGCCAACGTCGGCCACGGTGGGGAACAGCACCGCGTCCAGCCCCAGGCGATCCATCCACTCTTCCAGGTCGATGCGCCGGGTCTGTTCCAGGCCGCGCAGGCCGTCGGCCAGGGAGGCGATCTGGTCCCAGCTCTTGAGCCCGCGCTTGGCCATGGTCACGTACTGGTCCATGCCGGCGGCCAGGTCGTCTTCGCGGTTGGGCAGGGTGCCCGGGTCATGGGGGAATATTTGCGGCCCGTCGACATCCGCCAGGCGGTTGAGCTTGGGATCGTCGTTGGCCCGCAGGAAGTCGTCGAAGGCCCAGCCCGAGAGTTCCCACAACTCGTCATGGAGGAATTCCTTGCTCACCAGGCCGCGGTTGTACACCGTCGGCGCGCCGGGGCGGTCGCCCTCGCAGTTGGACACCAGCGGGAAGTCCACTTCCAGCACCTCGGCGCCCGCGGCTTCCAGGGCTCGGCGCGCCTGCTCCCAGAGGCTGATCACCGAGGGCCGGGTGTGGATGCGCTGGCCGGTAGGGCCGCCGATACCGGGCTTGTCGCTGGTGCCGGCTGCGGGGTCGGCGTTGATGTACATGCGCGGCACGCCAAAACGCTTGCCCTTGAGCGCCGTGGCGTCGGCCGCCAGTTGCGGGTAGGACGCCGGGCGCACCGAGGTCACGCTGGGGATCGGCACCCAGGGTTGCAAACGCCACAGATCGCCGCGGGTGTCCGGGTCCTCGGCCACCACCACGTCCAGCACTTGCAGCAGGTCGGCCATGGTCCGGGCGAAGGGCACCACCACGTCCATGGTCGGGGTCAGCGGCCAGTTGCCGCGCACCGAGATCACCCCGCGCGAGGGTGTGTAGGCGCACAGGCCGTTGTTGGAGGCCGGGCCACGACCGCTGGACCAGGTTTCCTCGGCCAGGCCGAAGGCGGCGAAGCTGGCGGCGGTGGCGGTGCCGGCGCCATTGGACGAGCCCGAGGCGAAGGGCGCGGTCAGGTAAGCGGCGTTATAGGGGCTTTCCGCGCGGCCATACACGCCGCGCTGCATGCCGCCGTTGGCCATGGGCGGCATGTTGGTCTTGCCCAGGCAGATGGCCCCGGCAGCCCGCAGGCGCTCGATGGTGAAGGCATCCCGGTAGGCCACCAGCTCGGCAAAGGCCGGGCTACCCGAGGCGGCGGTCAGGCCCTTGACCAGGTAGCTGTCCTTGGCGGTGTAGGGAATGCCGTCCAGCGGGCCCAGGGTCTGGCCCTTGGCGCGACGCTCATCGGACGCGGCGGCTTCCTTCAGTGCCTCGGGGTTGCGCACCACCACGGCGTTGAGGGCGGTGGCGGTGTTCGGGCCGTCATAGGCCTCGATCCGCGCCAGATAGGCCTGGACCAGTTCCACGGCGGTGGTCCGGCCTGATTCCAGGGCGGCGCGCAGGTCGGCAATGGAAACTTCGGTGACTTCGATCATGCTGCTACCGCCGTTGGCTGGTGGGTGATGAGATGCAGTAGGCGCAAGGGCGCGCGGGTGTTCGGGTAATGGCTGTGCATGGTGATTCTCGTGGTACGGCTTGGCACGACAAGGGGTGGCATGGAAAGCAGGGGGCCTTTTTAGCATTTAGCGCGGGGCAGAGGAATCGTTGAACTCGCCGAGGTAAACAAGCGTTGCGGTGTTTTCGGGCTTGCGCTGGTTGGGGCCGGGGGTGTCCGATTGCCGGTCGCCATGGATCGAGTCACTGCCGATGAGGATGTAGTGGCTGTAGCCGGGGGCGATACGCGTGCGCAGTTGCTGTTTTCCGGTGTCGCTGCGGACCAGTGATTCCAGGTATTGCGGGCCGTCTTCACGGTCGATCAGCTCGACGAAGTCGCTGTCCATGTAGTAGCCCAGCTCCTGCTTGAGGCGCCAGCTGGGGTTGCGTGCTTCCCAGGCGCTGAATTCGGCGGCGCAGGCATCCGCCGCAGGTTCCGGTTCCCACTGTTCGAAGGTGAACAGTTCGGCCTCGGCTTGGTTTGGGAAGCGTGCGGCGAACAGATGAAAGGCAAAGTAGTCATCGGCGGTATGCATCGGTGCAAAGGCTCCCGGGCTCAGATCACGCTGGCGCGCTGCAGGTGGCTGACATGGCCCAGGCCGGCGGCGTTCAGCCGCGCCGCCAGGTCTTCCCGGGCCTGGGCGCCGCCGTTGCGCACGTAGTCCAGCTCCGAGGCGGTGATCAGCACCACCGGCACCAGGGTCACCGGCGACAGCGGCATATCGTCCAGGCGGGTCGGGAAGTCCGCGGCCGGGCCGCCGATCAGCACCCCGGCGCAGTCGTCGGCGCTGACAAAGTGCGCCGGCAACTGCTCGCTCATGGCCCGCGACTGGCTGACCCCGGGCAGTTCCAGGGACAGCACGCCGTAGCGCTCCAGGCGCGAGCGATAACCGCCGGCATCGGCCACGGTGCCGGCCACGCAGCGCAGCAGTTCGAAGGTCCAGCTGTCGACAAAGGGCGCAACGTCGCCAACCGCGCCCTGGGCGTGCGTTGGGATGTCCGGGGTTTCGATGAACAGCTCCATCTCGAAACCGTTGCCCAGGTCGTCGCCTTGCACACCGTCGAACGGATCGGACAGACCCTCGGTGGCGAGGATGATGCGTTCGTTGCGGCGCACGATACGGTAGGCCTGGCGGGTGGAAGGCCAGTGCGGGCCGCCCGTGAAGCTGGGGCTGATGGCAAAGCCCAGGACGTCGGCTTCGCAGCTGCCGACCGCTTGCCAGTGGCGGTCGAGGCAAGCGGCGCCGGCCTCCATCAGGGCAATGCTGGCCAGCTGCGCTTCGGTTGGCTGGTATTGGCTGCAGGGCTGCTCTGCAGCACCAGGCTCACTGCTGGCCAGGCTGGGCTCGGCCTTTTGTGGCGTCGACTTTTTAAAGGCGTTGAGCAGCTTTTCCAGGAAGTTCATCGAGCGATCCTTGCGGGGGCCGTGCGCTGCATGCGGTGCAGGGCACACGGGTAGAAAACAGGGGCGCGCATTGTGACGGTTTTGCCGTGCCCTTGAAAACCGACGGATGCGCGTTGCGTGATGCCTTGCCTTGTCGATAGCGCTGCCCGAGAATCCGCCCCGGTCCGCTAGCAAGGAAAGTGATCTGCATGACTTACCCGAAAAAGCTCAGCCCGGAGTTTTCCGGAGCCCTGAGAACCTTCAGTTTCTGGGTCGCCAACGGCACCCTCGGCTACCCGCTGCTGGAAGGCGTCGACTATCGCAGTTGCCTGAGCGAAGAGCCGAGCATGCTGGAGATGGCCTACGCGATCTTTGCCAATGTGCTGGAGCTGGACGAGGAGGGGGTACCGGTGAATGCCAAGTACGCCGAGTACCGCGCGGCGCAGTACATCCGCCAGTATTGCGATCCGCATTACAGCGCAGTGCCGGCGTTCGAGGAGTGGGAGCAGGAGCTGTATGGCCCGCCGGAAAGAGAGGACCGCAAGCCCTGGCCACCCGGGGTGCACCAGGCCTGACGAGTCACTGTAGGAGCGAGCTTGCTCGCGATGGTCGTCAACGAAAACGCCGCGTTCACTGGAGGAACGCGGCGTCTTGAGGGCTTCGCGAGCAAGCTCGCTCCTACAGGTACGGGGCGCGGTGTCAGCGGTTGGCTGCGGCCCACTTGGCCCGCGCCGCGTGCAGCTTCTTGTAGCTGTCGATCAGGCGCAGGTGACGGTCCAGGCCTTCGAGCTGCAGGTTGGTCGGGGTCAGGCCGTAAAAGCGCACGCTGCCATCCACCGAGCCGATCACCGCGTCCATCCGTTCGTTGCCGAACATGCGCCGCAGGTTGGCTTCGTAGTCGCCCAGCTCCAGTTCGTCGTCCAGCTGCACTTCCAGCACTGCGTTCAGGGCCTGGTAGAACAGCCCGCGCTCGACGGTGTTGTCGTTGTATTGCAGGAACATCTCCACCAGCTCCTTGGCCGGGTCGAATTGCCCCAGAGCCACGTGCAGCAGCAGCTTGAGTTCGAGGATGGTCAACTGGCCCCAGGCGGTGTTGTCGTCGAACTCGATGCCGATCAGGGTGGTGATGTCGGTGTAGTCGTCCAGCTCGCTTTCTTCCAGGCGCTCCAGCAGTGAGCGCAGGCCGTCTTCGTCCAGGCTGTGCAGGTTGAGGATGTCCTCGCGGAAGAACAGCGCCTTGTTGGTGTTGTCCCAGATCAGGTCGTCCACCGGGTAGATTTCCGAGTAGTCCGGCACCAGGATGCGGCAGGCGGTGGCCCCCAGGTGCTGGTACACCGCCATGTAGACTTCCTTGCCCAGGCCTTCGAGGATGCCGAACAGGGTCGCGGCTTCTTCGGCGCTGGCTTGTTCCCTTTCGCTGAAGCCGCTCTGGCTGGTGAAGTCCCACTCGACGAACTCAAAATCCGCCTTGGCGCTGAAGAAGCGCCACGACACCACGCCGCTGGAGTCGATGAAGTGCTCGACGAAGTTGTTCGGCTCCATCAGCGCCTGGCTTTCAAAGGTCGGCTGCGGCAGGTCGTTCAAGCCTTCGAAGCTGCGGCCCTGGAGCAGTTCGGTGAGGCTGCGCTCCAGCGCCACTTCGAAGCTCGGGTGCGCGCCGAAGGACGCAAACACGCCGCCGGTGCGCGGGTTCATCAGGGTCACGCACATCACCGGGAATTCACCGCCCAGGGAGGCATCCTTGACCAGCACCGGGAAGCCTTGCTCTTCCAGGCCCTGGATGCCGGCCAGAATGCCGGGGTACTTGGCCAGCACTTCCTGGGGGACGTCCGGCAGGGCCAGCTCGCCTTCGAGGATCTGGCGCTTGACCGCCCGCTCGAAGATTTCCGACAGGCACTGCACCTGGGCTTCGGCCAGGGTGTTGCCGGCGCTCATGCCGTTGCTGAGGAACAGGTTCTCGATCAGGTTGGAGGGGAAGTACACCACCTCGCCGTCGGACTGGCGCACATAGGGCAGGCAGCAGATGCCGCGCTCGATATTGCCCGAGTTGGTGTCGTACAGGTGGGAGCCGCGCAGTTCGCCATCGGGGTTGTAGATGGCCAGGCAGTGCGCGTCGAGGATCTCCTTGGGCAGCTCGTCCTTGCGCCCCGGCTGGAACCAGCGCTCGTCGGGGTAATGCACGAACTCGGCGTTGGCGATGTCCTCGCCCCAGAACTGATCGTTATAGAAGAAGTTGCAGTTCAGGCGCTCGATGAACTCGCCCAGGGCCGAGGCCAGGGCGCTTTCCTTGGTCGCGCCCTTGCCGTTGGTGAAGCACATCGGCGACTGCGCATCGCGGATATGCAGCGACCAGACGTTGGGCACGATGTTGCGCCACGAAGCGATTTCGATCTTCATCCCCAGGCCCGCGAGAATGCCGGACATGTTGGCGATGGTCTGCTCCAGGGGCAGGTCCTTGCCGGCAATGTAGGTGCTCTGGGTCGCGCTCGATGGCGGCATCAGCAGCGCCTGGGCGTCGGCGTCGAGGTTGTCCACTTCCTCGATGATGAATTCGGGGCCGGTCTGCACCACCTTCTTCACGGTGCAGCGGTCGATGGAACGCAGGATGCCCTGGCGGTCCTTGTCGGAGATGTCCGCCGGCAGTTCGACCTGGATCTTGAAGATCTGGTTGTAGCGGTTTTCCGGATCGACAATGTTGTTCTGCGACAGACGAATGTTATCGGTGGGGATGTTGCGGGTCTGGCAGTACAGCTTGACGAAGTACGCCGCGCACAGCGCCGAGGACGCCAGGAAATAGTCGAACGGACCGGGCGCCGAGCCGTCGCCCTTGTAGCGGATCGGTTGGTCGGCCACCACCGTGAAGTCGTCGAACTTGGCTTCAAGTCGAAGGTTGTCGAGAAAATTGACCTTGATTTCCATGGGGGCACCGGCATCGCGAAGCAAAAAATGGCGGGCATTATCCGGGATTTTGCGCCGCCGTGGGGCGGTTTTTGGGCCGACGCGCGGGCACGGGCGCCGAGCGGTGGCTGCGACTCGTCTCTTCACCGGGGTGGCGTGGTGCCTTTTATCAAGGTGATGCGTTGATGAGCGCCTTGTTCAGCCACATCGGTGTGCTTCGCCTTATGGCTCCAGCATCAAGCGCCGCCAGAGGATCTGCGGCGGCGCCACAGCATCCTCCGGCGCTGGCGATGCAGGCTTGTCCGGCGCCTGTGCTGGCGTTGTCTCGCCTGGCTCTGGGGCTGTCGTCGATTCAGTCGGGTCATCGGTAGGCGCTGTGGTCATTTGATCCTGATCACCACCTTGCCCTTGGCTCGTCCCTGCTCGACGTACTGCAGGGCCTCTGCCGTCGATTCAAGGCTGAAGCTGCGGTCAAGCACCGGCTGGATGATGCCGGCCTCGATCAGCGCGGTGATCTGTTGCAGTTGGGCGCCATCGGCCCGCATGAACACGAAGCTGTAGCTGACGTCGCGTTGGCGCGCCTTGCGCCGAATGCCGTAGCTCAGCAGGCGCATGACCTGCTGCAACGGCCAGGCCAGCCCTTGTTCCCGGGCGAACTGCAGCGTCGGCGGACCGGAGAT
The DNA here is from genome assembly GCF_003225665.1 of Pseudomonas sp. TKO26. NCBI lineage: Bacteria > Pseudomonadati > Pseudomonadota > Gammaproteobacteria > Pseudomonadales > Pseudomonadaceae > Pseudomonas > Pseudomonas sp. TKO26. The sequence goes on along the minus strand of NZ_QKLN01000016.1, from coordinate 113,533 downwards.
GGAAATCAGCCGGCCACCGGGCTTGAGCACCTGGAGTGATTTCTTCAGCACGTCGCCGCCGAGGCTGTTGAGCACCACGTCGTAGCCGTGCAGGACATCTTCGAAGTGCTGCTGCGTGTAGTCGATCACTTGATCGGCGCCCAACGCTTTGACCCATTGGACATTCGCCGTGCTGGTGGTGGTCGCGACAAAGGCGCCAAGGTGCTTGGCCAGCTGGATGGCAAGGGTGCCGACGCCGCCTGAACCGGCATGGATCAGCACTTTCTGGCCCTTTTTCAGTTGCGCGGCTTCCACCAGCACTTGCCAGGCAGTCAGGGCCACCAGGGGGATGGACGCGGCTTGCGCCATGTCGAGATTGACCGGCTTGAAGGCCACTGCGTCCTGATGCACGGCGATCCACTGGGCAAAGGTGCCGATCCGCGCTTGCGGCGGGCGGGCATAGACGGCATCGCCGGGCTTGAAGCGCCGCACTTGCGGACCGACCTCGACCACGACCCCTGCCAGGTCATTGCCCAATGTCAGCGGCAATTTATAAGGCAGGATCAGCTTGAATTCGCCCTGGCGGATTTTTGAATCCAGCAGGTTGACGCTGCTGGCGTGAACCTCGATCAGCACATCGTGGGGCCCCACCTTGGGCGTGGGGACTTCGCTCAGGCGTCCGCTGCTCTTGCCATAGCGATCAATCGAAAATGCCTTCATGGATGTGCGGCTCTGTTGGGTTGGTGTCAGTAGGGGGGGCTGCTGCGGTTGTGGCCAGCTGCCGTCAGTCATCAAGGAAGGTCAATGCCCGGGCCACGAAGTCGGCGTGGTACTGGAAAATGCTGCCGTGGCCAGCGTCCTCATACAGCACAAGCTGCGCTTGGGGGATGCGTTCGCCCAGGGCCCGCGAGTTGCCGCTGGGCACCATGAGATCGTTGTCGCCGTTGACCACCAGCGTCGGCGTCTGCAGGTGTTCGAGATCGTCTGGCGTCTGTTTTCCCCAGGCCGTGATGGCCTGCAACTGCCGCAGGAAAGCCGCTGGCGTCGGGCGCTTGTCGCGATTTTTTCTGCGTGCTTTCAGGCGCTGCAGATACTCCGAGGCGGCTCGACGACCATTGGCAGTCGAGGTGAAGAATAGGTAGACCTTGGGATCGCGCAAGGTCAGCAAGCCTTTGAGCATCAAGGGCCAGGTCACCGAACCGACCCTGTCGATACCGCTGCCGCCGGCCGGCCCGGTGCCGGTGAGAATCAAGCGGCGCACCAACTGGGGGGCCTTGAGGGCAATGCCCTGAGCGACGAAACCGCCAAGTGAAAAGCCCAGTACATCGACGCGCTTGAACCCCAGGGCCTGTATCAGCTCGATGGCGTCTTGCGCCATTTCGCCGACCGTCAATGGCGCGGTTCCACCCGAGCCGCCGATGCCGCGATAGTCGGTGGCGATGACCCGCCGGGTCTGTGCCAGCCCATCGATGATCGCCGGGTCGAAGTTGTCCAGCACCGCGCCCCAATGGTTGAACAGCACCAGCGGCACGCCGCCGGTGGGGCCGGTATCGCGGTAGGCGAAGGGAATGCCCCTGACCGTGATCGATTGGTTCGCCGCGTTGATGAACGAGGTCTGTACAGCCGGGGCGAGAGTTGTCTGTGTTGGATTCATTGCTACTCCGAACAGCGGATCGGATTCGTCGCAGTACCTGCCGTGAATCCGCCGCGAATGCTCGCTACCTGAAGATCACCGTTGGGCCTGGTAACGCTGGGCCACCGCGGATTGCCGGATCTGCCCCAGCAGGCCCTGACGCGCGCTCTGCAGGTCATCCCAGCGTTCGGCCTGTTGCAGCGGCGGGATCGTCACCGGTTCGCGCCGATCGAAGCCGACCAGCGCGGCGTCTACCAGATCGCCCACTTCCATGATTTCGTCCAGGGTGTTGATGTCGACGCCGGAGCGATCCCAGATTTCCGTGCGGGTGGCGGCCGGCAGCACGGCCTGCACGTACACGCCCCGGGGGGACAGTTCCAGGCTCAGGCCTTGGGACAGGAACAGCACGAAAGCCTTGGTCGCGCCATACACCGTCATGCCGAACTCCGGCGCCAGGCCCACTACCGAACCGATGTTGATGATCGCGCCTTCGCCGGCCTTGGCCAGGCGCGGGGCGATGGCACTGGCCAGGCGCACCAGCGCCGTGGTGTTGAGGGCGATCAGTTGGGCAACGCTGTCGGTGCTCTGCTCGATGAAGCTGCCGGACAGGGCGGCGCCGGCGTTGTTGACCAGGATGCCGATGCGCGCGTCGTCGCGCAGACGGGCTTCAACGCTGGTCAGATCGCTGAGTTGGGTCAAATCCGCTTTCATCACCTCGACGGCGACCCCGTGTTCGCTGCGCAATCGGCCTGCAAGTGCATCCAGGCGTGCCTGGTCGCGGGCGACCAGGAGCAGATCATGGCCGCGTTGCGCGAAGCGCTCGGCGTAGGTGGCGCCGATGCCAGTGGAGGCGCCGGTGATCAGAACGGTAGGGCGTGGGCTCATGGGGGTATCTCTCTTTCGTAATGGGTGAAAACAGACAGCTCGGTTTCTGCTTGCTCAGCCTGCGCTGGCGTTCGATTCAACCAGCGTCGGGTAGTCGATGTAGCCCGCCGCGCCGCCGCCGTAGAGGGTGGCGGGATTGAATGCGGACAAGGCGGCGCCGGTCTTGAGGCGCTCCACCAGATCCGGGTTGCCAATGAACGGACGACCGAAGGCGATCAGGTCGGCCTGGTCTTCGGCGAGCCGCGAGGTCGCCAGGTCCAGGTCATAGCCGTTGTTGGCGATGTAGGTGTTTTTGAAGCGCTGGCGCAGGGCGGCGAAATCGAATGGCGCCACGTCACGTGGACCGCCGGTCGCACCTTCGACCATATGCAGATAAACCACGCCGAGGGCGTCGAGTTGCTCGACGAGGTAATCGAATTGCGCCTGCGGATCGCTGCTGGAGACACCGTTGGCCGGCGACACCGGTGACAGGCGTACTCCGGTACGTTCCGCGCCGATTTCGTCGATGACGGCCGCCGTCACCTCAAGCAGCAGACGGGCACGATTTTCAATCGAACCGCCGTAGGCATCGGTGCGCACGTTGGCGCTGTCCTTGAGGAACTGATCCAGCAGATAGCCGTTCGCGCCGTGAATTTCCACGCCATCGAACCCGGCGGCGATTGCGTTCGCCGCGGCCTGACGGAAATCGGCGACGATCCCCGGCAGTTCGTTGATATCCAGGGCACGCGGTTGGCTGGCCTCTTCAAAACGGTTGTTGACGAACACCTGGGTGGCCGCGCGCAGCGCCGAAGGGGCCACGGGAGCGGCGCCGTTCTCTTGCAGATCAACATGGGATACGCGGCCGACATGCCACAGTTGCACAAAGATCTTGGCGCCCTGGGCGTGGACCGCGTCGGTCACCTTGCGCCAGCCATCAATCTGCGCCTGGGTGTAGATCCCGGGGGTGTCCTGATAGCCCTGGCCTTGCTGGGAAATCTGCGTGGCTTCGCTGATCAGCAAGCCTGCGCCAGCGCGTTGGCTGTAATAGGTGGCGGCGAATTCGCTGGGAACAAAGCCTGCACCCGCGCGGTTGCGGGTCAGCGGCGCGAGGACGATGCGGTTCGCCAGCGTGAGGGCGCCAAGGGTGTAAGGGGTGAACAGATTCTGATCGGTCATCTGGTGTCTCTTCCGTGCCCGTGAGTGGAGGTCGGTGGTGCGTGCAGTTAGGATGATGATCGAAATCTAAACTGTCAATGGTTTTGATTATGCTCGACATCTATGTATGATTGAGCCCCTGATTTCCCAATGAACATGAGGTACTGCACGTGAGAGTGAGCAAGGCCCAGGCGCAGGCCAATCGAGAGCACATCGTTGAAACGGCCTCTGAGCTGTTCCGTGAGCGCGGTTTCGACGGTGTGGGTGTGTCGGATCTGATGGCGGCGGCCGGGTTCACCCACGGCGGCTTCTACAAGCATTTCGGCTCCAAGGCCGACCTCATGGCCGAAGCCTCGGCCTGCAGCCTGGCCAAATCCCTGGCAGCGGCGCAGGCGCTTGATGTGCCGGGGTTCATTGACGTCTATGTGTCGCGGGAGCATCGGGACCGGCGGGGCAACGGCTGCACCATGGTTGCGTTGGGCGGCGATGCGGCGCGCCAGCCGGACGATCTGAAAGCGACCTTTGCCGAAGGGATCGAGCACACCCTGCAAACCCTGGGTGACAAATACCCGACCGGGCCGGATGCGCCAGCGGGCGAGGGCAGAAGGAAAATGATCGACCTGCTGTCGCGTGCGGTCGGTGCGATCCTGTTGTCGCGCGCCTGTCCGGATGATTCAGCGCTGGCGGATGAGATTCTTCAGGTGTGCCGTGCTGAGATGCTGGCGTCGTTGGCGGTGGAGCAGGGCGAGTCGCGGTAATGGAGGTCGAAGCGCTCAACGCCGGTGCTTATGCGCCATGCGCAGGACTGGTCCACTGCCCGACAAAGTCGCCAATTCTCCGCTCAATGTCACTCTCAACTGTGCGCAACCGCAGAATGGGAAGGCCACTTCTAGCCAGAATTTCATTTTTCATGGCATCCCGAGCGGCCTGCACGGGGCGGTCGTGGTACCCGCCATCGACTTCGATCACCCCTATCGGTTTCTTGCCCACTTTGAAATAAATCACGAAATCGCAACTGGCGCGCCTCATGAACGCCCGCTGGGGCTCCGTCCAGTCGAGGCTGCTCGGTGATGCCAGCTTATCCAGCTGGATCTGTGTGTGGTACTTCAATGCCTGGCACGCCGGAGCGGATAACGCTTCGCGCAGCAACTGCGCCACGATCTGCTCAGACTTGTAGCGTGAGTCCGTTGACCGCAGGCGGGCGTCCAAGCGTGCCAGAGACTGGTCGTACTCGCGATACAGCAAGTCGAATGCCGACACCACCGGCGCACGCACGATCTGCTCGTCCTGCGCGTAATAGCTGATATAGCGGATCAGCGCGGCGATGTGGCCATTGTTGGCAGTGAACACCTCGTCGCCGGTCACCAGGGTGAAGCGCTGTTTGGCCCGCGACACTGCCACGTTGATCATGCGTGGGTCGTCGACGAAATCCAGGCGTGTTTGCGCCTGGTTGTAGCGCTTCTTATCCAGCACGGTAGAGAAGACGATCTCGTCGCATTCGCGTCCCTGGAACTTGTGCACGGTGTCCTTGACGAAATCCGTTGGCAAGTGGGTGTCGGACAGGGTGACTTGCGCCCTGAACGGGGCGATGTAACCGCGGCCTTCGCTGTCCACTCCTACAGGCTGCCCCTCGTCCTCAAGCACCTTCAGCAGGGAGTCCAATTCCCGAAGATTGGTGTTCTTCCTGGCGTGGTTGCCCTTGGCTGTCACCACCAGGCGCAGGGGGGCTTCGCCCTTGTCCTCGGTCATCGGCACCAGTGCGTCGTCGTAGTACTGCTGGTTGCAGAACTGGATGATCCTGGGGTGGCAGCGGTAGTGTTCTTTCAGCAGGGTCCTGGGCAGCGTGTCCTGGAACACGGCGATGCACGAATCCAGCAGGCTGTAGCGCTCGCAATCGTAGGCCTCGGCCGGTGCTTGAAGCCCCAGTGCCACAGGGATATGCGGCAACTGGCGGTTGTCTCCAACGACGATCAGGTTCTTTGCGCAGCCCAGTGGCAGGATGCCCGGCACGATGTCCTGCAAAGAGGCTTCGTCGATGATCACGTAGTCGAGGACCGCTCCCGGCGCGATCGAATTGACGATGGAGTGCGTGCCGCTGCCCAGAATAGGGAAGCGCTGCACGAAGGCATCGAAATGCCTGCAGTAAGTGTTGACATCAAAGCTCTCCGACGGCGCTACCTGAGGTTGCAGATGCTGCTTCAGATGGTGCATCGATGCTGTTGTCAGATCTTTGAGCAGGGCCGTGAAGTTTGCCCGTGCCAACGACTCACGGCACGCCTGCAGCTCAGCTTCCTTGTCCCGTAGCGACTGATCGTAGTAATGCATCTGCAGTGCATGGAAAACGGCCATGCGCGCCTCGCCGTCGGCGAATGGCCTGGTGCGAAAAATTCTGAACTTGAACAGGAGCTCGATACGGTCTTTGAGCTGAATTCGCTGCTCGCCGAGGTAAGCCAGGTAGGCCATGAGGTCTGCAGTCTTGCGCGGCGTCAGGCCGTATTTGTCGAGCGGGCCTGTGGCCTGCACATGGTTTTCTGCCTGCCATTGCTGCAGATAGCGCCGCTCGATGACCAGCTCGTCCAGTTCGATTTGCAGTTGTGCCGCCCTGTTGTGGTCTTGCAGGTGCTGCTTCAAGCGGCTCAGCAAGGTCTGGATCTCATCCAGAGATGGTGCCGGCTCGGTAGTACTTGATGGCCAAGCAGGCAGGTCGGCGAAGAAAGCCTCGCGTTTTTCCTGGTTGCCAAGCTTGGCGACCAAGTGGCCCAGACCGTATTTCTCCAGCTTTTCGTAGACGTTTTCCACGGCCGCATTGTTGTTGGACAGCACCGCTACCGTCTGCCCACGCAGCAGAATATTGGCGAGGATGTTGAGGATCGTCTGGGTCTTGCCGGTCCCTGGCGGGCCTTCAATCACGCTGACTTGCGCGCTGAACGCCTGTTCGACCGCCTGAAGCTGACTTTCGTTGAGCCCGAACGGATAGATGAGCCCCTGACCCGGCGCCAGCGTGCCGTTGTGCCCCGTGCAATAGGCTTGCAAGGCCGTGCCAGCGATGGCGGGCAGCTTTGCGAGTTGGCGCACCACATTATCGGCAATTTGATGATCAGTCTTCGATTGCGCGTGATCCCGTCGGGCATTCGCCACGCTCGTGAAATAGCGGAAGGCTGGCGTTTCCTTCATCGAAGTTGGGGCGGAAAATCCAATACCGTCCATCTTGAAGACGTAAGGTTTTTTGCCGCCCGAGTAGTGCACCACGGCATATCGCTCGCCGTAAATCTTGGCTTTGGCAATGGACTCGACGACTGAGCTGCCCGGCTTGTGCAGCAATACATTGGTCAGTTCGCGGGAGGGCAGAACTTGGCATTCACTGAGCGGGCGGGTGTACTTTTTCTTGGAGGGGTAGTGACAGGTCAGTTCCAGGGTTTCATTTTTGTCGCTCCAGCGAATCGTCCAGTCGCTGATCTTTGCGGTCTTGTCTTCACCATCCACCTGAATCGAAGCCATATTCCATATCCTTATGCGCATGACATCCGGCTTTGCCTTGCGCCGGATGCTACTTTCTCCAAGAGCGGCATATTGCCATCATCGCTTGCAGGGGCGATAGCCGGTTCACGCGTTTAGTCATCTTTCGTACTTCCGGCCCATAGCTTTCCTTTGCGTAGGGCTACTCATGGCTCATAGCCGTTGTCCGAATTGCCTCGTGAATGCCTTAAATCATGTTGTGCTCGTTAACCGATACGCCTGTTCTTCCAGGCTGGTCTTGATCAATGCGGCCAACAGTTGGGTGGCGGGTGTCGGCTCGCCGCCGTGGCTGTGCAGCACATAGCCAAGGCTTGGCACCGGGGGGAGGCCAGAAACAACGGTGAGATGGTTCGGCAGGCCGATGCGAGTTCGCAGCGTCAGGCCCAATCCGGCGGCGACGGCGGCCCAGATACCGCTGACGCTGGGGCTGGTGAGAGCGATCCGCCAGGGTATGTGCGCGGCATCCAGTGCCTGGATGGCGGCGCTGCGCAACAAGCAGGGTGCCTCGAACATGATCAGCGGCAGTGGTGAGTCATCTGCTGCCATGAGCAGCGGTGTATCGCGGGCCCCGATCCAGTGCATCGGTGTTTCGCCCAGGCGTGTGGCATGGGGCGAGATGTGCCCGGTATCCCAGGTCAGGGCCAGGTCCAGATTGGCGCTTTCGAGCAGCGCCAGCAGTTCGGCGTTACGGGCGATCCTGACTTCAAGCTTCACCCTCGGGTACGTCTGAACGAAGCGGCGCAGGATATCGCTCAGGAAATGTTCGCCGAAATCTTCTTGAAGCCCGAGGCGCACGGTGCCTGCGGTTTGGCTTTCACCCAGGGCCTGGAAAATCCCGTCGTTCAGCTCCAGCAACCGGCGGGCATGGCTGATCAGTGTTTCTCCCGCGGCGGTCAAGACCAGTCCGCGACCGGATTTGCTCAGTACCGGCGTACCTATCTGTTCTTCGAGTTTCTTCAATTGAGCGCTTACGGCAGACGTTGACCGACCGAGCCGAGTCGCCGCCTTGGCAAAACTGTTGAGCTCCACACCGGTGACGAAGGTGCGCAATACGTCAAGATCCAGAGTAGGGCGCCGCATTCAATGGTCCACTTATTTGGGATGATTGGCGCTATTAAATCTGATATTCGGCACAGTCGCGACTTGATAGTTTGCTCCCGTCAATTGGGACATCAGGGGAGGAACATCATGAATGCATCAAGGGCCACGGGACGAGAACACCAGAGCCGCTACCCGCAGAAATTCGCTGAGCTGACCGACAGCGTATTGTTTGGCGACATGTGGACGCGTAAGCAATTGACCCCCCGTGAACGCAGCCTGGCGACGGTGGCCGCGCTGGTGGCGATGTACCGTCTGGAACAACTGCCCTTTCATTTGAGGCGAGCCCTGGATAACGGCTTGACTGTCGACGAGCTGGCCGAAGTCATGACCCATCTGGCGTTCTATTCAGGTTGGCCGACCGCCGCCTCGGCGCTGAATGTGCTCAGTGAGCTACAAGCCTGCCTTGCAGAACCTCAGGAGTGATGGTTGATGCCGTTTGCACGAATTTCACTGCACCGCGGCCAGTCGGCCGAGTATTTAAGGGCGTTGTCCGCGGGCTTGCACGACGCCTTGGTCGAGAGCTTCGAGGTGCCGAGGTCTGATTGCTTCCAGGTCATTCACCAACATGAGCCCGGCGAGCTGATCTTTGATCCCCACTACCTGGGAGGGCCGCGCAGCCATGACTTTGTGCTGATTGCGATAACCGCGGGCCGCCCGCGAAGTGTGGCGACCAAGCAGCGTTTTTATCGCGATCTGGTCGATAAGTTGCAGCGGGCGACAGGGCTCAACGCGGAGGATGTCATGGTGGTGATTTCCACGACTGCCAGTGATGAGTGGTCATTTGGAGGAGGGCGCGGCAACTAGCCGTCGGGTTGGCGCGGCGTCTGTACTTGCGCCGCGCATCCGTTATCAGGGAGCAGGCGCCTCAGTTGCCGTTCAGCCCGCTGTCGCGGGTCAGAAGGCGGCGCTTCCAGTGAATTTCCTTTTGCATCATTTCTTCCTTGCCTGTGTGCTTGTCGGCAATTTCAAGAATGCTGAACCTGAAGTTTTCCGCGAAAGTCTCGCCACGCCGGGCGTGCAGGTCACGTATGCGGATGTTTCCTCCGTGCCCGTTATGGGCGTAGGTGACCCAACGGTCCCACACACCGCCAGTGCCGGTCGCGGAGCCCACATACAGCTGATGCTCGCCTTCAGTCCGGTCGGAGATGAGGTACACGCCTGCCACGCTGGAAAGTGCGGTTTGCCATGACTCCAGGCCTTGTTTGACGATGATGTTCAGTTCCCGATGAGAGATATCGACTTCCTTGAAACCGGGAAACTTGCCGACCGTCATGGGCCTTTCCAGGAGCGAGGACACCACCATGCTTTTCAGGCAGGTTTCCAGCCAGAGATAGTTTCCCCGCGGCTTGCTGTAGTCGAGTATCAAGCGACCTTCCAGCTCGGCGAATTCAGGCACGCGGCGGTAGTCGTACACCAAGTCATGCTGGTCGTTATCGCTCTTCGCCTCGTTGAGCTTGAGTGAGTCGTAGACCCCGGCCAGCAGCCATTTCTTGGTGCCGGGCAGTTCCACCAGGCCGATCACGTACTCGCATTCGAAATTCCTTCGCGACTGCCGCGACTGCCAGTCGTCGAATTCGCCGGCCAGGTAAACGTCCATCGGGTGGTCAATCCCGTTGTGTTGGGCTAGATGAACCTTGGTGTTCTGTGTGTTGAGTGACGGCAGGAGGCTGGTCAGAAGCTGTATGAGCATGAAGGATTGGCTCTATTGAAAGGTCGCAGGACGAAGCCTCAGATAGGTGCAGTCGCCTGAAACGGGGGGGGAATTACCCAACAATCGTTTGTGCAAATGGCTGGCAAGCGTAGGCGGCGGTCAGGAAAACCGTTGGCGACGCGCACCCGTTATCCGCGCTAGTGTTCCTCCCACCCACACCGCCGGGAGGATGATCAGGCAGCAGGTGAAATGCACCCAGCCCATTTGGTTCCCCAAGAAGATTCCCACCGGAACGCCCCAGACCAGCAGGATGATGACCCCGACCCAGATGGCGGGACGCAAGGTGCGGGTCGCCTGGATTCGGGTGCCGACAAATCCTCCGACGCCTGCCGCGATGGCCCAGCCAAGCACCGTCAGCCATTGGACGGTGTCGATGCTGACCAGTTGATTGTGCTGTTGTCTCCAGCCCGGTTCGCCAGGGGCCACGAACACCGGAGGGAGAAACTGTGAAATGACCAGCCCGAAAACAGGCAGCACCAGGGCGCAGGACAGCAGGCCGAAGAGAATGGCTTTAAACATGGGGTGTTCCACATCCGTGTTGAGAGGGGCTTGGAGGGTGTTGCTGAGTGGATCCGGGGTTCGTGAAGCATCCAGGTGAAGCAGCAGTTGGACTACGGCTTGCCGGGAAGGATCGTCATCGAGGTCGGTAGCGTCAAGAGAGAACCTCCTGCTTGGGCATGAAAAATCGAGCGAAGAGTTCGGACTGTGACTTGATGTTCAACTTGGCGTAAATGTTGCGGCGATGAACTTTGACGGTTTCTGCCGAGAGGGCGAGTTTGCCGGCGATCTCCTTGTTGGAGAAGCCGCTGAGCAACAGCCGGAGTACATCGCTTTCCCGTGTGGTGATCTGCGTGCCCACTTGGCCGATGGTTTCTGGCCATTGCGCTGGGGCGGCAAGGCTTTTCTCCAGATCGCTCTCAAAGCACATGCGTTGATGCATCAGTGCAATCACCCAGGGCTTGATCAGGTCGAGCATGGTGATTTGTTCCTGATTGAAACGAGCCCGGCTGCCAATGGAAATGCACAGGGTTCTATCGGCATCGAGTTGCACGTTGTATTGCACTTCATCCATGGAAATGTACTGGGCGAAATACTGGTGGTAGTACTCGGTTTCAACGAAGTACTCCGGGGCTATATCCAATAAGTGAAAGAAGCCGCTCTGCGGGTTTTCCCGGTTGGCGATGTAAAAGGGGTCCAGCAAGTAAAGTCCCTTTACATACAGATGAGTGAAGGCGTCCACCTCTTCCACATCGGCGATCTCGGGAAGACTGATCACTTGCACCTGCTGATTGCTGAAGATCAGTACAACCCAGTTATCGATCTGCACATATTCATTTAGCGTGCGAATCAGCGAACTCCAGAAGTCTGGGCGGTTCAACTGCATGATCAGTTTTCCAATCGATCGATGCCAGGCCAGGCTATGAAGGTCGAGTGGCATTTTCTACCCCTTTAGGGTTAGGGAATCGTGGGTCAAGGGTAAGTAATTGGAGGTATTTACTATTGGCTTGGGCTCGGTATATTCGCTTGCAGGATTTACGACAGCCATGAGGGCACGTCGTCTGGACAAGGATGTTGCATGAGAAAATCACCTTTGCGAACCGTTTTTTCAGCCGCGCTTCTCTGGGCCGGGATCAGCACATCGGCAGGGGCGGCAGAGCCCGGGATGTACCTGTACAACTGGTTCGGGCTGCTCGCGCCGGAAACCCCGAAAGAGTTCGAACAGGCCACCGGCACCCGCATTCACATGGATGCCTTCGACAGCGCCGAGATCATGCAGAGCAAGGTCATGGCCGGGCGCACGGGCTATGACGTGGTCGTGGCGACCTCCAATGTGCTGCCCAGCCTGATCCAGGCCGGAGTGCTGCAGCCGCTGGACCCGGCGCAACTGAGCAATCTGTCCCATGTCGACCCGGACATCCTGGCCCAGCTCGCGGTCAATGATCCGGGCAATCGTTACGCGGTGCCCTATCTGTGGGGCACCACCGGGATCGGCTACGACGTGGACAAGGTCAAGGCAGCCTTGGGTGACAATGCGCCGGTCAATAGCTGGGACTTGATCTTCAAGGAAGAGAACATCAGCAAGCTGCAGTCCTGTGGCGTGGCCATGCTCGATTCTCCCAGCGAGATCATTTCTATCGCCCTGAATTACCTTGGACTGCCGAGCAACAGCAAGAACCCGGATGACTACCAGAAAGCCCAAGCCCTGCTGCTGAAAATCCGTCCCTACATCCTTTATTTCGACTCGTCGCGCATCGACGCCGACTTGGCGGACGGCAACATCTGTGCGGTGGTGGGCTGGGCCAATGGTGCGCTTGCCGCGCAGGCCATCAATGAAAAGTCCAACACTGGACGGCGGATTACTTACAGCCTTCCGCGTGAAGGCGCATTGGTCTGGTCGGAGAATCTGGTGCTGTTGAAAGATGCTCCGCATCCCAAGGCAGGTCTGGCGTTTATCAACTACATGTTGCAGCCGGAAGTGATCGCCAAGACTTCAAATCACACGCTGTACCCCAATGCCAACAAGGATGCCACGGAGTTTGTCCAGCAGAAGTTGCGCGACAATCCGTGGATTTATCCAGACAAGCAAACAGTTGCCACACTGGTTCCACTTGAGCCGCTGCCATTGAAACTGGAGCGGATCCGCACACGAGTCTGGACCAAGGTGAAGAGCAGCATCTGATTTCGTTCGACTCTTCATCTTCTGCCCTGTGCAACTTCCCTAGCCAGTGCGGGCTCATTATTTACAACATTCGGTGAAATGTACTGGCCATGCGCAGAGCAACTCTTGCGCATGGCGGTATGTGCCTGCGTCCATTCAACACCTCAAGCATCAGGAGAACAGTGGATGTTCAGCCCAGCCCCTCAAACGCACTTCAACTTGACACTCGACGCACTTGATCAGGATGTACAAGTGCTTGCCTTCACTGGCGAGGAGGCGATCGGCAAGCCGTACTTCTTCAAGGTGGAGTTTGTCTGCGAGCGGCCAGAGCCCGAGCTGCAAAGCCTGGTCGACAGTGAAGCCTTTCTGGCCTTCGATACCCAGGGCAACGGCGTTCATGGACGCATCTATCACATCGGCAAAGACACTGAGCATGCACATCCGCAGCGCTACCACCTGGCCCTGGTCCCGCATTTGTCCTACTTGCGCCATCGCACCAACCAGCGCATCTATCAACAGTTTTCGGTGCCGGCCATCGTTGCCTTGATTCTCGAAGAACACGGGATCCTGGGTGACGCCTACCGCTTCCAACTGGGCTCCACCTACCCCAAGCGTGATTGCTGCACCCAGTTCGGTGAAACGGATCTGCACTTTATTCAGCGCCTGTGCGAGGAGGAAGGGATTCACTTTCACTTCCAGCACAGCGCTCAAGGACACGTGCTGGTGTTTGGCGATCATCAGGCGGTGTTCCAGCGGATCGAGCCAACCATGGTTGTCACGCCTGAGCCCGCCGGAGCAATCAACCCGCCGACCGGTGAATACCGCCGCGCGGCTTATCGCCAGGTGGAGGGGCAGGGGGCGTGCACCGCGCTGCACAGCGGCCATGTTCTGGACATCCCCGGCCCGCCTGGCCAAGAGCGTAATGAGGCATGGCTACTGACTCGGGTCATCCACGCAGGCGGACAACCGCAGCTGTCGGACGAGTACGCCGCCGACAACCCGGGCGCCGGGGACGGCCAGCAGTTGGGTTATCGCAATCGTTTCACGTTGGTGCCGTGGGACCTGGCCTACCGTCCACCTTCGGCGCACGAAAAGCCCCTGGTGAGCAGCCAGACCGCGGTGGTCATCGCGGTGGACGACGAGGCATTGCGCGGTGATCGGCACCTGGCAAGGCTCAAGGTCAAGTTTCCCTGGGACCGCGAAGGTCGCTTCGATGACAAAAGCAGCTGCTGGCTCGGAGGCGCCGCCAATTGGCGCTGTGCAACCACACCGTTGCAAGCGGGCGTGGAAGTCAGGGTCACCTTTGTTGAAAGCGATCCCGATCAGCCACTGATCAGCGGTTGCCTGTGCTGTGGCTAGCGCCCGGTCATTGTCCTGCGCTTCTGGCGGCGAAGGTTTCGCCGGTCAGGATGATGACGTTGTCTCTTGAGTGGACGCTGGTGATGCTGTTGATCACCACCTTGAGCGCACTGGAATTCGGCAACAGGAAAAAAAACAACTCGAAATACAGGTAGTCCTGGATCAAGCGTGCCGCCAGGTCCGGATGTTCTTGCAGCAGCGCCCTGAAGCTTGGGTAGCCAAGCGCTGCCAGTTCCGGAATGTCGACAAAGCCCTGGGCCAGATCGTCGGTCCTGCATTCGGCGTTGAAGGTGTCGGCGACGTCCAGAAAGCTTGGCGGCAGATCGCTGTGGTTGATGCGCAGTTCATAGGGCGATGCCGGGATCGACAGCGCCTCGCCGAAGCCCAGGCTGCGATAGCCGACGGTTCGCGGGTCGATGAGTTGGCCGGCTGAGGTGAACTTCATGCTGCTGTTCCGGGATTCGAGGTAGGTGAAATAGGGGGCTCTTATCCATGAAGCTTGATTAGAACTCTGTCAGTATCCGTGGCACTCAATGAGTCCATGGTCTTCAACGGAGGTTCAAGGAATGCAACGGCGAGATCCAGACAGGCCGTCAGGTTGGGAAGCTTACTACGCGCACCACACAGAGCGACCGATATCATTGCTTCTAGGTGCCGCGCTCAAGCGGCTGAGCCCTCAGGCGAGCCGGCGACAGGCCATTGATCTGGGCTGTGGCAGCGGCAATGAAACCCGCGGCCTACTGGAGGCTGGCTGGGATGTCATAGCGATTGACCAGGAGCGCGAGGCAATTGAAAGGGTCAACGCCATCCGCGCCGGCTTCCCGGGCGTCTGCTTGGAAACCCGCACGCAACAGTTTGAAAGCCTCGCGACATTGCCGGCTGCCTCGTTGATTCACGCGGGCATGTCGATACCTTTTTGTCATCCGCGGCATTTCGAGAAATTCTGGGCCCAGGTCAGGGCTGCTCTGCTGCCGGGAGGCCTCTTCGTTGGGCAACTGTTCGGCAACCGGGATGATTGGGCGGGCGACCCGTCGAGAACCTTTCATTCCGAGGCGCAGGCCCGTGGTTTGTTCCAGGGGCTAGATCTGATCAGCTTCGAGGCGCATGAATACGATGGTCCCAGCCTGCGCGGCAGCAAGCATTGGCACCGCTTTGATGTGATTGCTCGACGGCCAGCGTCCCACGCCTGAAGCGACAGTGCGTGGAGCGCTTCAGGCTGAAGGTGTGTGGCCATCGACCCGGTTGCATGGCCGGGACTCGGCCGCCGCGACGTAGTAAAGGATGTAGCCCGAATACACCAGCGAGCCGGCTGCCACTTCCTGCTCGAAGCAGTGCTTGAGTTCATCCTCAGCGGTAAAACCGTATTGCGCGAGCCGGTTCTCGGCAAAGCCGGCGAGCCTGGACAGGGTGACGCCGCCGATCTCGCCCTGCTCGCCAAAGTCAAAACTCACCGTTGCCGTTGGCAGGTGAACGGCGCAGCCATAGCCGTGCTTGAAGTACCGAATGCCGCCAGTCAGCTCCCCTTGCTGCGGAATATCGAACCCCGCCCAGTCGTTGTCGCTGGCGGGGAGGGGGATGGCGGATTGCTGCATCAATTCGACAGCGCAGCGGACGCTGGCCTGGTAGTCACAAACAAGTTGGGCTAGGTGCGGATTCATGGGCATTCACGTCGAGGTTGAAGGGGCGGGGAGCCTGTTTTTCCCCAGAAGCGCTTGATCAGTTCCTGCATCGCGTTGTAGTACCCGCTGCGCAGCCAATTTTGGCATACCCTGAGAATCGACCTTGGGGTGCCTGGCCTCTATCTATGGGTTGCATCTTTCAATGATGAGTTTTTGGTTCATTGGTGAGCTCGGAGCACAATGCCATTATCTGAGCTATAAACATCTCAATGGAGAGTGCTTTAGAGGGATCTACCAATGAGTAGCACTACGTCGACAATCCCGAGCTTCCACATTTCAGTATATCAAATTGAACTTTTCGGTTGTTCTGCTCTAACCGCCATGCTTTTTTCGGCAGCCATAGTAGATCAAGTGTTAACCGGCGATATGCTCCCTGATTACATAATGGCAAGTCAGGAATATTACTTCACGGGTGATATGTGCTCGATCTGATTTATATGTAGGTCACTCTTGCAGCTATGTGGCCAAGCGTCAGATGTAACTTCCGAAGAAAGGAGTCATTCATGAAAAGCGTCGCACTGATAACGATTCATGGCATGGGAAAAATAAAACCGGGGTATTTTCGAGATCTTGAAGAGGGGGTCATCGAAAAACTCGGGAGTAAGCAGTGGGATAAAGTGTCCTTCAAGAACATACAGTATGCCCCTATTTTACAAGGTCCTCAGGATAAGTTATGGGATGCCATGTTGAAGGAGAAAACCAATGAGCTTGATGCGCTGAAAATACGACAATTCTTTCTGTTTGGTTTTGGGGATGCCGGGTCTTTGGAATACAGTGCGCAAAAGGACCCTCGCAAATATCTTGATGTCCAAAAAGAAATCCAAAATGTTTTGCTGTCTGCATTCAAAGAGTGCGGTAGTGATCCGAATACGCCAATAGTCTTGATTGCTCAGTCTTTGGGCTGCCAAGTTATATCGAATTATCTATGGGATGCGCAAAATGGAAGGTATATA
Organism: Pseudomonas sp. TKO26; assembly: GCF_003225665.1. NCBI lineage: Bacteria > Pseudomonadati > Pseudomonadota > Gammaproteobacteria > Pseudomonadales > Pseudomonadaceae > Pseudomonas > Pseudomonas sp. TKO26. Next base: position 96,924 of record NZ_QKLN01000016.1, on the reverse strand, counting down.
TTTTCATCGCCCAATACCGGTCCGGAGGCGAATTTTCTTAAGCTGAAGTCGCTCAATAATCTAATTACAACGGGGTGCAATATCCCCATCTTCGTTTCAGGTCTGGACGCAAGGGTTTGCTTTGATCCGCCAAGCCCCAATTTTACCTGGGATAACTACTATGATCAGGATGACGTATTAGGCTGGCCATTACGCCAGCTTGGAAAGAATTACGACATCGTTCATGATCATTCGATAAATGCCGGTGGCATACTTTCGTCATGGAACGTCGCGAGTCATGGTGAGTATTGGTCTGACAAAGATGTAATTTCCGCAGTGTCGACAAGACTAATTGAACACCTATAGATGGATTTAAATGCCCCGGCGTCCAGATTTGTCAATGGAGTCCACGCTGGGGCAACGGTGTACCTGAAAAGCTCTGATGAATATCAGACTATGTGAGGGACAGGTTATGCTCTCAACTCCTCAGCGTCCTGAAATAGATAACAATACGATAAAGTTGCAAGTGGGCATAATAGCTATGGTGCTTGCGAATGTAACGGACTTTCTTTCGGGAGGGGACATAACTTCTATAAGTGCTTCGTATCATGAGAGTGAGTGGGGACGCAATTTGTTTGTTGGACTGCTTTTTGCGATATCTGCTTTTATGCTCGCGTACAATGGCTTTTCGCGAAGAGAGATGTTGTTTAGTAAAGTGGCGGCCGTTGCCGCATTTGGTGTTGCAACGTTTCCATGCGGGTGCAATGGATATATAGAAATCATACCTCATGTGCACTATATTTCTGCTGCTGTGATGTTTTCCATTTTGGCTTATTTTTGTTACTTGTTTCGTGGGCGTGCTGAGTCCAAGGGGCATGTTGAGGCAAGGCGCCGATCGGTGATTTATACCTTCTGTGGTGTCGCAATAGTTTTGTCAATGCTGGTGATGGTTGTTGATCATGTTTTTAATGGTGCATTGTCTTGCTTTATCTCGAGGCTGACTTTTTATTGTGAGCGGGTCGGTCTGATCGCATTCGGCATATCCTGGTTGACCGCCAGTAAGTTACTCCCGGTCATTTCTGCGGTCGGCGAGAGGACTCATCCATTTAAATAAACTTCTAAGTTGGAAAGTAACGTGTTTGAATCATTAACTACGCGAAAAAAAACGGATGTTTGACGAGCTGATATTTACCGGCGGAACGCCTGCAAAAGATGATGCCTATGTCGGTGGCGGGGCCTGCCTGCCCACGGATTTGGCTTGGCCCTGTTCGCCTGATGGCATGCCGCTCACACACCTCATGGCCTTTCCTGGACGTTGGTTTTCAGGAGCCTTGATCGACAGGAATTATTGGGTTTCGGTTTTTGTGCCCTACCAGCCGGGAGAAGTGGCTCACTATCGAAAGCTGCGTGCCATTGACGGTCGTTCGCAGGCGGTTGTCATGGGCTATGTGCGAGCCGGTTCCGAGCGGGATGAGGCTGCTCAGCCGATTTCAGATCGCGGTACCGTGCGGCTGGAGGTGAACTGCGACGCCGATGATGATGAAAACCTGGCTTCCAAGTTGGATGGCGTGGACGCTTGGCTGCAGTCGCCTGTTTCAGCGGGGGCAGGGCGTAGAAGGGTTTCTATTTATGGCGGCGATCTGGATGTAGCGCTGCCTCAGCATAAAGGCGTGCTTTCGGATGGCATGGGGTATCTGTTTCTGGATGAGGACTTTTCAGAGAGGGCAGGCGCGGGGATTGGCCGGTTCTTTTTGCAGTTGGGGTAGGGCGATCAGGCGCTATTGAACCGATGCTCAGAAAGGCAGCATGGAAACGCCCTATCACTTGGTCGGAGCTTTGCCCAAGTGCATGCGGCTCTTGGAAGCTACCCGTTTGGACTCGCCGGTATCGGCACTTTGTTCTGGGCGTAAGTTCCTTGAGATGTTGCGAACGCGGTGATGGGCTGGCGTTTTCTTGGCCTTTGTCCGAACGGTTTCGAGTGGTGCGGCCTTTCCCGAAGCTGCCGATACGAACGCCCTAGGCTCCATCGAAAATCGCTCTGCCAGCGCGTATGCCATCTTGTGAGTGATGGGGCGATCCCCACTGAGTACCTTGGACACCGCTGTTTTATCGCCAATTTCCGGGAGGTCAGAGCCCGTGAGCCCGAGCGTTTCCATCAGATCCTTGATCAGTTGCACGGGGGGGCAGGTCGCCTCAAAAGCAGCGTTCGATTCGCGAAACTGCTCGGCGTGGCGCTGGTAGGCCAGGATTTCATCCTCGAGTTCGACAAGAATTTTCTCTTCGACCTTGCTCAGCTCGCGCCCGTCTGTGAGTTCATCGAGCAGGTCGGTCGCACGTTCATAGTCGGCGGGGGTCTTGATGCCGTGCACAAACTCACCACGCAGGCGCTCCAGTACCGCGTGCAGTTCGCCAAGCGTTGCGATCACGGTTTGAAGTTCGTTTCGGGCTTCGCTCATCGTTTTACCCCTTGGTTTCTTGCATACCAGGCGTTGGCAAGGTCGTAGTCGGCATGTGTGTAGATGTGTTTGCCGTAAAACTTCTGTCGGGTGTAGTTGACGCCGCCGATCACCCTGAGATTGTTGCCGCCTACGTCGATCACGACCCAGTTCGCTGCGGCTCTCGGTTTGAACAAGTCGATCCCTTGCGTACCGAAAAGCTTTTGCAGGTCTGCGAAGCCCTTCGGGCGTGCCATCCTCAAAATCCGCAGGCAACGATCAAGCCCGGTCTTGTCGTTCGGATACAAAATCGCAAGTTGCGACCGTCGCGCTGAGTCATTTCAGCGACCTTGGTGATGTGCTGCCGGTTGGTGTCGTCAGCATTTTTTCGGTGCGCGAGATGCGCTCGAAACGCGGGTTGGCGAACCGAGAGAGACTATGGGTGTTGGGTCCCGGAGGGGACAAGTCAGACGCGTCTGTAAGTTTTGTAGGATTGCATTATGGGGCTTGGCGGTTTGAGAACGGGTCAATCAATCAATGAAATTCAATGACGGTGACAGGGTAAAAGTTAAGCCCCACGTGTGGTGGCCGAATGGCGGAGTTGGAGTGGTTTCGTTACCTGCGGCATATGTAAAGGAAGCCTTGGGTGGTGAAGTGGAGTTATCTAGCACTCAACGAACTATGGCTGGAAAAGACAGAATTATTACCAGTGTATGGATTGATTTTGATGAGCCGGCGATGGACTGCAGTGATGACGGCCCTTACCTCGGTGGCGAGGTTTCCTTGGAATATCTGGAGCATGTAGAGGGTGCGGTTTAAAAGGGCGCCAGCCTGGAAAGTAGCTTTCGTTTTGTTTTTTTCACGAGAATGCACGCATAAAAACTAGCCTCATCCTAGCGGCAATCCTTGACGCCCCTAGAGGGCTGCGGGGAACCGTCTCGTGATAGCGTGTGCCTTACTGAATGCTGTACTGCCTGTCGTGGAGGGACGATGACAGCCGTCAGGGGTATTCGGACACTGGGTGTAACACTAATTTTTTGAGAGGGTTTTCCAGTTTCATTTTACAATCCCGCCTGATCCCCTTCTATATAAGTGATTTTCTTAATGACTAAGTTAAGTGCCTCATGGCTAGCGATTTGTTTTGCTTTCCTTTCTGGAGCGGCATTGGCTAATGCCGACACAAGTGAGGTTGAAGTTTCAGGCTGGAAGAGCGTTTTCGATAAGTATAATGCCGCTGGAACGATTGTGATCAGGGATGAGCGTGGTGCCAGCGGCAAGGTGTACGTCTACAATAAGGACCGCTCAATCGTGCGTTATACGCCGGCCTCTACTTTCAAGATTCCACATACGTTGTTTGCCTTGGATTCAGGTGCGGTCAAGGATGAGTTCCAGGTGTTCAAGTGGAATAGGGAAATCAACGAAATACCCTCGCATAATCAAGATCAGACTCTGCGTTCGGCGATGCGATATTCGGCGGTATGGGTCTATCGAGACTTTGCCAAGGCTATTGGCGAACGCGGTGCAACTGACTATTTGCAAAAAATCAAGTACGGCAACCAAGGCGCGGCTATAAAAGTTCGTGACTATTGGATCAATGGTGGACTTGAGGTATCGGCTTCTGAACAGATTGAATTTCTCCGCAAGCTTTATAGAAATGAGCTTCCCTTCAAGCGCGAGCACCAATTGCTGACAAAAGACGTCATGCTGACCGGGGCTGGCCCGGAATGGATCATGCGCTCGAAAACGGGCCTGGGCCAGCGTGTCGGCTGGTGGGTGGGCTGGATTGAGTTGCCTGCCGGGCCGGTGTTCTTCGCGTTAAATATTGACACCCCCAATCGCATGGCTGACGCGTATAAGCGCGAGGCGATTGGTCGGGAAGTTTTGCAGGCGGTCGGGGCACTACCTGCTATTTGAAGTACGCATTGATGGTCTTTTCTATGAGTCATGGCGTTGGCGCCTAAATTTCTATCCGTGTGCTGGGGTATTGTTGCGTGCTTGTGAATCGAAGTGTTTTTATTGGCATGGTTGCTGTTTTTTCGCTTAACACTACCTTGATTCAGGCCAATGAGCAGGGGGTTATTCGTCACCCTGTTGCTCACTCTAATGTTCCTGTTTCAGCTGCTGTTGAAGTGCCAGCGTCGGCCTCTCTCGTTTATCTATCGGGAAAACTGCCACCATTGATAGACTCTTCGCAACCCAGCGATAGCCCCCTTGCGTATGGCGGTAACACTAAAGGGCAGACAGTGGCTGTGTTGACCGCCATAGAAAAAACACTGGCCGACTTAGGGTTGACGTTGGGTGATGTAATCAAGATGCAAGTCTTCCTGGTGGGTGACCCTGCATTGGATAACAAGATGGACTTGGCAGGGTTTACCGAAGGGTATGCAATGTTTTTCGGCGCTCAGGCGCAATCTAACTTGCCTGCGAGAACCCTCATGCAAGTATCGGGATTGGCGAATAAGGCGTTTCTTGTTGAGATAGATGTGATAGCGGTACGGCGGAACTAACCTTTTTAAAGGTGGCGGCATAATTGAACTGGTTTTCTTCAGGTAAGTTGCAGATTGCACTTCGCTTGTTTTTGTCCGCGAAAATGCTCGCGGTCACTTGCGGACGTTCCTCGGCCACCAGGGCCAACGCCATGGCCCACGCGCGGGTTTGGCTGGCTTGCTCCATGGGGGGGCTTGCGACCGTTGTTCTCGTCAAAGGCATAGGACGGATGTGCTAGATAGCCCTTTGCTGCATGTTCAGGGTGCGAAGCTATCGCCTTCAAAAATAACGGCAAAGGACCGCCCCCATGATCGCTTTTACAAGGCAGCTTTTGCCTGCCGCATTGCTGTGTAGTGCCCTCGCTGCCCAGGCGAGCGAAGTGCTGAAGGGCGACTACTGGGTCGTTCACTACCAGGGTGCCTTGGGCAAGAATCAGGTGTTCATCGCCGACGGCGACCCCAATCACATCGTCAATCGTCCAGGTGGCGCAAAATCATTGGGTGTCTATCTACTTTACGAAGAGCCCGGTAAACCCAACTTCACCGCTTACGATGTCGAAATCGATTGTGCGAAGAACCGCGTGCGCATCATGGGTGCGGCGGATTTCCGCAGCGTGTTCAATGAGTTTCACAATGCGAAGTATTCCAGCCAGTGGCAGAGCAAACCTGACCCCTGGCTGGCACAAAGCCGTGACTTTGTCTGTAAGCCGACTGAACGCCAGGCCAAGAAGATGGAGCACTTGGGTGTGATGTCCGCGTCGCAAATGAGCAAGGCAGGGCCGCAGCTCTTCCAGATATTGAATCGCGAGGCGGCCAAGGCGGCCATCATGCAGAAGATAGATGAAGGGTTCGCGCAGATGTCTGCCAAGTAACCTGGCCTTCAGGGAGAAGACCTTATGAACCGATTGTTTATGTTGGCCCTGCTCGCCACCTTGCTCAGTGGCTGCGCATCATTGTCGGCCAGCAGTGCCTGGAAAGATCGCCCGGTGGGCGAACTGATCGACTTCTTCGGCGTGCCAAGGCAGATCATGGTGGCGCCTGAGGAAGACATGGTCGTGCTCAGATATGTACGTGACAGTAGCTATGTTTCACGTGAAGCCGCGGGTACTTACACGGGGCCGCAGAACGGGCAACTTGTGCACGCTGAATACTGGGAAGACGTGCAGCACTCAGGCAGTTGTGAAATCAATGTGTTCGTCAACAGAGCGCGACTGGTGGAGAAGGTGCGAACTAAAGGACGTTGTGTAGCGGTCGAGATGGGGCCGGCAGGGTAGGAGTGGGCTGCTGGCGAGGGCAGATTCTTCGAACATGCGCATCAAGACAGTGGTCGTTGAGCTGCGCTACGGGCGCGTGTATGGCCCACTTTGGGGTTTGAAGAGATCGGTAACCCTGTACCAGGTCTCATCTGAGAACTCGTAACGCTTTGCAATTGCAGAATTCCTTCTTGTGGAGTAGTGGGGGCTCTACAAAAACTGAGCCCGCGAGGGGCAATGATTGGAGTTCCGGGTTTTCGTACAGAGTTTCCCGAAGCTGCACTTCATGAAGGGCAGGAACCGGCCAGTAGCGGCCTGTGACCAGGGCCGCAAGTAGCGGGCTCTGTACGCTGGCAAACTAACCTTATGGGCCTAGCAGGCACGGTCCTCTACGGTTCAGGTTGATGTTGCGCTGAGCGAGCCCTGAGCCTTTATGAACAGCGCGAACAGTTCAGGCTGCGACTTGATGTTGAGTTTGGCGTAGAGATGCCGTCGGTGAACCTTCACCGTCTCGGTAGAGATATCCAGCTTGCGCGCGACTTCCTTGTTCGAGCAGCCGGCCAGCATCAAGCGAACCACATCCACTTCGCGCATCGTCAGCGCTGCGCCTAGGCGCTGCATGACCATCTCCATTCCAGCCTCCTGCGCCAACTGCTCGGCCACGGGTTCTGCAGGCTCTGGTTCGAAGGCCATGCGCTGGCGCATCAAGGCGATTAGCCAAGGGCGGATCAACTCCAACAGGGCGATCTGCTCGGGGGTGAAGCGGAGCTTGCTGCCCAGAGACAGGCACAGGGTGCTGTCCGCACTCAGCTGAACATTGAACTGCACCTCGTCGGCGACCACGTTGTGGGTGAAGTACAGGCGGTAGTAGTCGGTTTGCTCGAAACACTCGGGAGCTACTTCGGCCAGACGCACCAGGCCGCTGCCGGGGTGCTCGCGACAGGCGATGTAGAAAGGGTCGAGCAGATACAGGCCCTTGAGGTAGTCGCAGTACAGCGGATCGCTGCTCTCACCCTCATATGGGCTCTCGGCAAATACCCGGGGGCGACCCTGGCTGAACAGCAGGACGACCCAGCTGTCGGCCGGCACGTAGTCCTGCAGCAAGCGACTCAATGCCAGCCAGAAGCCAGGGTGGTCGAGGCGCTCGATCAACTGACCGACAGCGCGGTGCCACGCCAGATCCTGCAGGGTCAGCCCCATGTCTACTACTCCCTGGGTTAGCTAATCCGGGTTATATGAAATTCAAAATGAAAACACATACTTACACCTCCCCTCTGGAAAGTCATAGTGTTTCCGGAGCCCACGCCTAATCGCATAACAACAAGGTTTGCTCATGAAACTCGAGCTCGTACAAATGGCCGGCCGCGATGGTGATACTGCCTACAACCTGCAGCGCACACTGGAAGCCATTGCCGCCTGCCAGGACGACACCGACATTCTGATTTTTCCTGAGTCGCTGATCACCGGCTTCCCCAGTCCGCACAACATCGCCAGCCTGGCCGAGCCACTGAATGGTCCGAGCCTGAGCGCGCTTCAGCAGGTGGTACGCGAACGCGATGTCGCCGTGGTGGTCGGCTTGACCGAGAACGACCAAGGCCACTACTACAACACCAGCGTACTGATCACCCCGGACGGCATCGCCCTGAGCTACCGCAAGACCCACCTGTGGGTCGGTGAAGGCGAACTGGTTGAGGCCGGCGATCGCTACACCACGGTGGAGTGGCGCGGTGTGCGTATCGGCCTGCTGATCTGCTACGACTGCGAGTTCCCAGAGAGCGCTCGCGCCCTGGCCGAACTGGGCGCCGAGCTACTTCTGATCACGGACGGCAATATGCAGCCCTATGGCTTCGTACACCGCACTGCGGTGGCCGCGCGGGCGCAGGAAAACCAGGTGTTCGCTGCCATGGTGAACCGGGTAGGCCCAGGTATCGACGAGCTGACCTTTGCTGGCGGTAGCACCGTGGTAGATCCCTTTGGCCACCTGCTGTTCGAGGCGGGCCAGGAAGAGTGTCGGCATAGCCTGCGTCTGGACATGACGCGCATCGCCAGCGCTCGCCAGCTTTACGACTACCAGGCCGACCGACGCTTCGCCCTACCCGGCGAACGCTGTCGCCATGCCGACGGCCGTCGCGAGTTGCTGATTCCCTCACGCGCCTGATCCTCCCGTCCTCGAATAACAACACCTGAAGGAATCACCATGCAGTGCAAGCCTTTGCTCACCCTCAGCCTGGTCGGTCTGCTCTCCGGCTTGGGTCACGCGCAAGCAGATACGCCCAGCGTGCATCTGTATAACTGGTCCGACTTCCTTGCCCCGGAAACGCCCAGAGAGTTCAAGCAGGAAACCGGCATCGCCCCCATCCTCGATGTGTTCGATGACGCCGAAGTGATGGAAAGCAAACTGATGGCCGGGCGCAGCGGCTATGACGTGGTGGTGGTGCCGGACGATCTGCTGCCCAACTTTGCTAAAGCCGGGCTGCTGCAGGAGCTGGATCGCTCGCAGCTCGCCAACTGGTCCCACCTGGCCCCGAACGTGATGCGCAAACTGGAGGTCAACGATCCCGGCAACCGCTACGCGATTCCCTACATGTGGGGCACCACAGGCATCGGCTACAACATCGACAAGGTGCGCGAACTGCTCGGCAACAACGCGCCGGTCGACTCCTGGGATCTGATTTTCAAGAAGGACAACATCGCCAAGCTCAGCCAGTGCGGCGTTGCCATGCTCGATGCGCCGGTCGAGATCATCCCCATCGCCCTGCATTACCTGGGGCTGCCCAGCAACAGCAAGAATCCAGACGACTACCAACGGGCTGAGGCGCTGTTGCACGAGATCCGTCCCTACATTCGCTATTTCAACTCTGCGAAGTTCAGCACCGACCTCGCCAATGGCGATATCTGCGTCGTGGTGGGCTGGGGTGGATCGGTCTACAGCGCCAAGCTCAGCGCCGAGAACGCCCACAACGGCGTCAACCTGGCCTACAGCATCCCGCGCGAGGGCGCGCCCCTGTGGATCAACACCCTGGTGGTCCTCAAGAGCGCCCCCAATCCGCAGCCTGCCTACAAATTTCTCGACTACATGCTGCGCCCTGAGATCATCGCCAAGAACTCCAACTACGTCGGCTATCCCAACGGAAATCAGGCTGCCACTGCACTAGTTGATGAGCATCTGCGCAACGACCCAATGTTGTATCCACCGCAGTCAGTCATGGACAGCCTGTTTCCCCTGGAAACTCTGCCATTGAAGCTGGAGCGTGTACGTACCCGCACTTGGAGCAAGATCAAGAACGACACTTGATGGGGCAAAACAACGGCTTGAGGTCTGAGTAAGCTTGCTCATCTGCTCGGTAGGTCTGATGAAAGCCTCGGCAGCGCTGAGGCTTTTGTACTAGCCCTCGTAGTTCACCATCTGCGCCTGAATCTATGAGAAGCAAGCAGAAGGTGGTCGATTTTTAAAAGACTCTTCCCCCTAAAAAGTCCAAGACCCCATTTGAAACGCTCCGCGCCACCAAGCAGCGCGGAGCGCTCAGGCGTCAGGCTTGAAGGCGCCAGCCCATCACTCCCAACAGGTCGCAGCTGTCACGCAGCAGAATCGCCGCTGCGTTGGAGATATGTTGCAGATCGGTGTCGTCAGCACTCTTGAACTCTGCGCGGGAGAGGCTTTCCAGCAGTTGAGTGACCGCCAGTAAACGTGCGGTGCCGTTGGCATGCAGCACGTCCAATGGTGCGGTCTTGTCGATAAACAGGCAGGGAATCAGGCAGTCGATGCCGGTGATGGGGATGTATTGCTGAGTCATGGGAACCTCCGCTTGTGGGTAAGGGAGCTGTCCTGTCGTCGCCAGTCGAATAGGTGGCAGCTATACGCGGGTTGGCGAGCCGACTCATCCCACAATAATCGGCAGATCCGAGGATCTCCCGCGTACAGCCGCCATGAAAGATCGCCGTGAACATAAAGGGTCCTCGGCAAAGGTTGCAAGCGGAAGTGCCTGTGGGTGAGTAGCCAGGTCGCCAAACCCGGTCGCCATTGGGGCGAGTGGGGACTATGGACGTTGGGTCTTGGGGGGACAAGTCAGACGCGTCTGCAAGTTTTGTAGGATTGCGTGGGGGGGACTTGGCGGCCTGTGAGCCGGCCAGTTTTTCTGGGGGGGGTACATATCCGTTGCTGCGGTAACGGCCGCTGGCGGTTTCGCCCTTACGGCGAGTCCCTTTTTACAGTCGCCTAAAAAGGAACCAAAAACGCTTGCCCCCGCGTTCGGCCTTCGCTGCGCTCAGGTTCCCTCGCTCCGGTGCCCATCAGGGGGCATCGCTTCCAGCGATGGCCTCGACTGCGTCGAGGGGCGCTACGCGCCAGTCCCCTGATGAACACCTGCACTCAGCCTGCCGAGGGGGCGGGTGGGGCAAGATCAACAGCCAAATCAACAGCAGAATCAAAAGCCAGAATAATTTTGGTCATGTATTGAGGTGCCTGGCTGCGCTCTTTGCTTGGTCCAGCCAGCTCGGGGCTGTTGCTTCTTGTGTTGCATCAAGTGGATTCAAGGGTTCTTCTGGTGCAGCGTGTGCTGCCAGGGCTTGGGCGGCTTTGAGGATGGTTTTCAAGTCGTCGGTGGTGGCGGTCTGTTCGTTAAGCGCCGCAGGCATTGGCAGTGCCTGTGCTTGTTTCAGTACGCTGCCAGGATCTTGAGTGAAGACGCGCAGGGCTTCCATGCCTTCAAGCATCGGCAGGGCGAGGCCGGTAACGCTGTCGAAGGCGCGGATCTCTGGTAAGCCGGCTTTGCCTCGAAGAACCGGGATGCCCAGGGACGGAATAATCAGCCCCACCAGCAAGCGTGGGTCGCGGCGTTTGATGCTCAGGCCAATGCTGCCCACGGCCACGGCTACGCCGATGACTCGGGTGGCGGTCGCCAGCAGCGACAGTTGCTTGTTCGATTCGTTGTCGAAAAAGACGCAGCGGTAACGGAAGTAGTCGCTGAAGAGTTCGCGTTCGTTGAGGTTGGAGTTCATGAACCAGGCTCGGGAGTCGTGTACCTGCTCGTCGAACAGGCTGATGATGGCCTTGGCCTGTTCGTCCTGAGGCTGGCCATTGGAGTCGAACAGTATTGCGTAATGATGGTTGCCGGCGCGGCGCAGTTTGGCGTAGTCCTCGGCTTCGTCCTGGTCGTTGGTCATGTAGACGATGCCACCCAGGAGGATATTGGGCAGGCTGCCCAGGCTGAAGCCGTCGCCTTCGCTCAAGCCCCATTCGGGGATGTAGTCGCGGCGAAAGTCGGTCATGGCGTTTTCCAATTGCCGGTGGTCCAGGCTCGGTTCGAACACTTTGCTGGTATTGAGCTCGACCGGGGAGGCGGCTCCTGTGCGGCGTTCGTACTCCTGTTTCACCCGTTCATGTTCTTGCCGGGTTTGCTGCTGGCGCTCCGACCATTCAGGCAGCGGTTGATTGGCCCGGACGGCGGCGTCTTCTTCGAGCTGCATTCGGTGCAGGGCTTCGAAGGATTCGATTTCCCTGGCGGTCATGTCGCCACCGCGGGGGTGGCCGCTCTTCATCACTTCGCCATAGGAGGGAGTGTGTCTGAGGCGGTAGTTGGCATAGCGGTTGATGCGCCAGCCGGTGATCAGGCCGGCCTGGCGTTCCATGACGTCTTCCAGTGGGCCATTTTCTACGGATTTGAGCCAGGTGTTGAAGCGCTTGATTGGGGTGGGGCCGATGTCGAATTCGTTTTCTGTTTCAACATCCATTTCCAACCAGGGCCACTCCTTCTTCCAGACACCGAGTGCCCGGGACGGTACCTGCAACGGCGCACCAACCTTGAATGCTTCGGCGTACATATGGTGCAAGGCAATCTGCGATAGCAGTTCATGGCTACCGGACGCGGCTTTGCCTTGGTCGCCGGGCGGGTAGCCGCCACCGACATCGGAGTGCATGCCGGGGTAGAGGTATTCAGCGGTGCCATTGCGATAGGTGGAAGGGCAGTCGGGGTCGTCCGGGTCGGCTTTGCGCCGGATCGAATCCAGGGGGAAGCAGCCCCGTTGTTCGTGGGCGGCGACCATGTGCACACAGTGTTCGAGAAAGGCTTCGGAGTCCGGCAGGCGCAGCGAGCCGTCGGCCCAGCCCATGTGCCCGGCAGCGAAGGGCACTATGTAGGGAATGCCCACCGAAGCCACGGTGTCGAACAGGCCCATGAACACGATCTTGATGGGCAGCCCGGCGAACAGGTAGCAGGTTTCGCCGTTCACCTCGACCCTGGTCAAGGCTTCGAGCCAGGTGGCGAAGGCCCGGGCTTCGGCGGCGCCACGGGAGAAGCCGTATATGAACAGGCGCACTGCTTTGATCCTGGCGATGGACTTGTCGGCGTGGGCGGCATCTATTTCGCTTTTCAGGGTTGCCAATGGCTCTTTCAGCGCTTCCTGACGGCGGGTGTGGCTGTCTTTGAACAGGGATGCGCCGAGCAGATCTTCGGTGAGGCTGGTGCCCATTTTTTCGACGAGTTTGTAGGCTTCTGCAGGATCAAGACGAGGCTTACCACAGGCTCTTTTGAGTGCATCGACTAGGCGTGTGAGACCCCAGTTAATTCGCCTTTCGCCGCCCACCGACATTTTCAGGCCGTCAGCATCGGGCTTGAACTCACCTATTTCCTTGAACTCGGTGCCGACACCTTGCATGTAGTAACGATAAAACCCTTCGCTCTGTTCTCTTTCGGTACCACTTCCTCCCAGGCTGGCATGGTATAGGCGGGCCACATTGGTGGTGGTAGAGGGTCGGGCGATGCTATCGCTGGGCTCATGGTTATTGGTGCCGTCAAAACACAGAGTGATGCTCAGAATTTTCATGCAGGGCGAACCAATGTAAACGTTTCCTGCGGCTTGGGCCGCGCGCTGCGCTGCGAGCTCAAAGGGGGCATAGGCTTTGTGTTGTTCTCGGCGGTTGTGTGCTACTTGCTTCGAGGTTTCAGGTAGCAGCCCACCCTCTCTGAACTCGGGTGTAGGGGGGAGCCATTGTGGTTCTGGCCGGGAATGAGGCGGAGTTAAGGCTTCGGACATGTCGTGGGCTCCTGCATTTTTTGAGGGAAGTTAAAGGGATACCCAGGTTGGCCTGGCAACTCCGCCACGGCGGATACCGCGACTTGATTGCAGGGCAGAAAATGAACGTCGATAGCTCCGGGTCGTTCATACGGTGCAACAACCACCACCGCGCGATGACGGGTGTACTTGGCTGCGTGAATCTTGTAGGCCGCCCTGTAGCCATCAGTCCCTAGTGGTGGCCAATTTGCAGATGCGTGAGGGTCAGAGTCTTTTTCCCACTCTACGACCACGGTCAAACCAGGGTGCCACTTGACCGGAAGTGGTGCGCAGCACATCTGGCTACCCCCACCTCCATAGGGGCTGATATTCGGACCGCCATTGCCATTGACCGAAAAGCGGTTGATGGCTGCCGATGTGTGGCTGAAGCCCTCGATGGGCAATCCAATCATGTCGGCTGTTTGTCCTGCGCAGCCTTGCAGGGCTAGGGCGCTGACCAGTACCCGCGCCAGCAGGCCAGTCCTGCGCCGTGCCTTGCCCTGCGCGAGGCGTTGAACATCCATGGTTCCTCCTGTCGTAACAGTGTGTTGGCGTGGCCGTCCGCCACGCTGAAAGCTGCCGGCCTTATAGCCTGAATGCACTGCGCAAGGGCTTGCGCACCGGGCTGTAACGCAGGCTGGGGCTGGCGAGAATTAATTCACGACCAAATATTTCGCGAAGCAGCCCAGGCCTGCCCATCCGGTAATGGGCTGTGTGCACGCTCCACTTTCGGAGGTCGTGGTTTCACCGTCCGTTGGCCTTTGTGAATGAAGCTTTTATGACAAAAGTTCGGTAGCACATGGCCACGCATGTCTTGGGTATGTAACGCGCTTGAGGGGGCCGCCAGGCCACTTTTTTAAGCCGAGGCGGGACGCCGGGAGTGAGGCTATGGGGACTATGGAACGCTACTCGAAAGTGGGCATGCAGGAGCTGGATCAACGGCTGTCGAAGATTGTCGAGGCGGCGCGCAAGAAGCCGGTGTCGGTCTATCGCTATGGGGCGCCTTGGGTCTGGATCGTGTCCCAGGATGACTGGCAGGGCGCCTTGAAGGAGGTGTCGAGCTATATCCCGCCCGGCCATTCGCTGGTGCTGTTGCGTCCGCAGATCGATGAGTTGCTCGATCAGCACGGCGATCTGCTCCAGGGCCTCAATGCCGAGCCGGGGCTGCTGATTGCGCCGCGCACGGTGGTGCAGATTCTGTTGTTGCAGTTGCTGTATTCGGTGCCCAGCGAGCAGCAGTTGTATGAGCAGCTCAGCTACAACCTGCTGTTCCGCTGGTTCGTCGGTCTGGATCTGAACCAGAAGGTCTGGAGCTTCAACGTGCTGAGTCGTGACATCGGCACGCTGCTCAATGACCCGCGGGCGGTGCGTCTGATCCAGAAAATCATCGGTGAAGTGTTCTGCGGCGCTCTGCTGCAAATGCCCGAGTTCTCGCTGAATTTTGCGCTGTTGCACACCTGGCTGGCGCGCCACGAAAACACCTCGATCAGCAGTAATTGAAGCGGCCAAACGCTGTGCAGACGGCGACGGCAATGCGCGTGCGCGCGCCAATTTTCAGATTTTTAGGGGGCGGTGTGGAGCATCTGGGCAAATCAGGGCGACCCGGCAGTGGCGGGCGCTGGTGGCCGTTGTGCGGTTGGTTGGCGCTGTTGGCGCTGGCGCCGGCGGTGCAGGCCGAGGAGGGCGAGCCGGTGCCGGTCGAAGCCACGGCCGCGCCGCGCTTGGTGGACGTCAATGAGTACTTTGTGCGCGGCAATACCGTGCTCGATGCCCGGGCCATCGAGGAGGCGGTGTACCCGTTCCTCGGGCCGCAAAAGGCCCTGGCGGATATCGAAGGCGCTCGCGATGCGCTGCAGAAGGTCTATCAGGAGCGCGGCTATCAGTCGGTGTTCGTCGAGCTGCCGGAGCAGAAGGTCGAGGACGGCATCGTCTACCTGCAGGTGAGTGAAACCAAGGTCGGACGGGTGCGGGTGGTGGGCGCCAAGCATTACTCGCCGGTGGAGATCCGCGATCAGGTGCCGGCGCTGCAAGAAGGCCAGGTGCCGGACTTTGCCACGGTGCAAAGCCAGCTGGCCGGGCTCAATCGCGGTGCCGGGCGCCAGGTCATGCCGCTGGTGCGCGAGGGCCAGCGCCCGGGGACCATGGACGTCGACCTGCAAGTGGAAGACCAGAACCCCTGGCACGCCAGCGTCGGCCTGAACAATGACTACAGCGCCGATACCGAGAAGCTGCGCACGGTGGTCAACGTTGGTTACGACAACCTCTGGCAGCTGGGCCACAGCATTTCCCTGACCTACTTCACCGCACCCCAGGACACCGACAACGCCAAGGTCTGGTCCGGTTCCTACACCGCGCCGCTGAGCGAGCGCTGGGCTTTGCAGTTCTCCGGTTACCAGTCCGACAGCAACATCGCCACCATCGGCGGCAGCAACGTGCTGGGCAAGGGCCATTCCTACGGGGTGTCGGCGATCTACACCTTGCCCACGGCCGGCAACTGGGCCAACTCGCTGTCGCTGGGGGTGGACTTCAAGGACTTCGAGGAAGAGATGCGCTTTGGCCGCAGCAGCGACCAGATTCCGTTGAAGTACGCCCCAGTGACCTTTGGCTACAACGGCTACCGCTACAGCGAAAAATCCCAGCTGGGCCTGGGCCTGAACCTGATCGTCGGCACCCGGCGCTTCTTCGGCTACGGCAGCGACGCCGAGGAGTTCCACTACAAGCGCGACGAGGCCAGCGCCAGTTTCTCGGTGCTCAAGGGCGACCTGAATTTCACCTACACCTTCGCCAACGACTGGCAGTCGGCGTCCAAGGCCGCCTTCCAGCTGGCCTCCGGGCCCTTGGTGTCCAACGAGCAGTATTCCGCCGGTGGCGCCACCTCGGTGCGCGGCTATCTGGCCGCCGAGCGCACCGGGGACGAGGGCTACCTGTTCTCCCAGGAGCTGCGCACGCCGTCGCTGGCCAAGTTCCTTGGCAGCTACGTGCAGGAGTGGCGTTTCTACGCCTTTGCCGAAGGCGCGCACCTGTCGCTGCACGAGCCGCTGCCGGAGCAGGAAGACCGGTACAGCCTGGCCAGCGTTGGCCTGGGCACCCGCGCCAGTTTGAGCAAGTGGCTGTCCGGCAGCCTCGACTGGGGCTACCCGCTGAAAGACGGCCCCAACACCCAGAAATACGACCCGCGCCTGCACTTCAGCGTGCAAGCGACGTTCTGACCCATTACGGAGACCCTTCCCATGCAACGCTTATTCCTGAGCCTGTTGATCTGCCTGGGCTTCGTGCTCCCGGCCACGGCCCACGCCTGGTGGCAGGACGACTGGCATTACCGCAAGCAGATCTCGGTGGACACCACCCCCCAGGGCGCCGCCATCAATGAGGCCCTGGGCCGCACCGCGCTGCTGGTGCGCCTGCACACCGGCAACTTCACCTTCGATGGGGTCAAGGAAGACGGCGCCGACCTGCGCTTTGTCACCGCCGATGACAAGACCGTGCTCAACCACCAGATCGAAAGCTTCGACCCGCTGATGGGCATGGCGTTGATCTGGGTCGATGTGCCCAAGGTCGAAGGCGGCCAGCGCCAGGACCTCTGGATGTACTACGGCAACCCGAAGGCGCCGAGCACCGCCAACGGCCAGTTGACCTTCGACCCCAGCTACACCGCCATCTACCACTTCGATGGCAGCAACGGCACCCCGGCCAAAGACACCACCGCCTACGGCAACACCGCGCAGAACGCCACCGGCGCCAGCATTGACGGGGTCATCGGCCGCGCCTTGCAGTTCAGCGGCCAGCCGCTGCTGCTGCCGGCCAGCCCGTCGCTGCAGCACAACGCCGGCGGCGCCTTCCCCTTCAGCGCCTGGGTGCGCCTGGATCAGGCCAGCGGTGAACAGCTGCTGCTGGCCCGCCGCGAAGGCGCCGGCAGCCTGCTGATCGGCGTCAACCAGGGCATGCCCTTCGTCGAAGTGGACGGCCAGCGCGCCGCCTCCACCCAGCCGCTGAACCCGGGGCAGTGGCAGCACCTGGCCCTGAGCGGCGAGGGCAGCCGCCTGGCGCTGTACGTCAATGGCCGGGAAACCGCGAGCCTGGCCCAAGCCATTCCAACCTTCAATTCGGTCATGGCCATCGGTGCCGACCTGCCGCCCGCCGCTGGCGCCGAGGCCAGCCGCTTCCTGCCGTTCACTGGGGCCCTGGACGAGCTGCGCCTGTCCAAGGTGGCGCGTCCGGCGGCGCTGATCCTGGCCGATGCCAGCGCCCAGGGCGCGGAGTCGAAGCTGGTGGCCTACGGCGTCGATGAAGAACAGTCGGGGTTTGGTTTCGGCAGCCTGGGCTTTTTGCTCAAGGCGGTGCCGGTGGATGCCTGGGTGATCATCCTGGTGCTGGTGGCAATGATGATCCAGTCCTGGGTGATCATGCTGCGCAAGAACCGCATGGTCAGCCGGGTCAGCGCCGCCAACGGGCTGTTTCGCGAGCAGTTCGCCAAGGTCGGCACGCGCCTGGAGATGTTCGCCGACGATCAGGTACTGGCCAGCCGCCTGGAGCATTCCTCGCTGTGGCGCCTGTACCTGGTGGCGGTGAAGGAGATCCGCACCCGCCGCGAGCAGGGCGCCGATACCTCCTCGGTGTCGGCGGCCACCATCGAAGCCATTCGCTGCTCCATGGACGGGGTGCGCACCCGGGAAAACCAGCAGCTCAGTGCCAAGCTCTCGACCCTGTCCAACGCCATTGCCGGCGGCCCCTACATCGGCCTGCTGGGCACGGTGCTGGGGATCATGGTGGTGTTCCTCGGCACCGCCATGGCCGGTGACGTCAACATCAATGCGATCGCCCCGGGCATGGCTGCGGCCTTGCTGGCCACCGCCATGGGCCTGTTCGTCGCGATTCCGGCGCTGTTTGGCTACAACCGCCTGATCACCCGCAACAAGGAAGTCGGCGCCGACATGCGGGTGTTCGTCGACGAGTTCATCACTCGCCTGGCGGAGCTGCATGGCGAGAGCCAGCACAGCGAGAACGCCCACTGGCGGGTCAGTCACAGCAACGCGTCGGTTCCGGCCTGAGGAGAACTGCCATGGCTTCCGTGAACGCCTCCCATGACGACGAAGACGACGCCGCCGTCGACAGCATCAACATCACGCCCCTGGTGGACGTGCTGATGGTGGTGCTGGTGATGTTCATCCTCACCGCCACCGCCCAGGTTTCGGGCATCCAGATCCACCTGCCCAAGGCCAGTGCCTCGGTGTCGCTGTCCGAGGCCAAGACCAAGGCCATTTCGGTGAACGATGGCGGCCAGGTGTTCCTCGATGCCTACCCGGTGACCCTGGGCGAGCTGGAAGAGCGCCTGCGCATCGAGAAGGCGCAGAACCCGGACTTCCCGATCATCGTCCGTGGCGATGCCACGGTGCAGTACCAGAAGGTCATTGAAGTCCTCGACCTGCTGCGCCGCCTGGAGTTGTCCCAGGTCGGCCTGGTCACCGGCAAACCGAGCCAGGGCTGAGCCATGACCGCACAACAACCGATCGAGCTGCCGCCGGTGCAGCACAAGCCGCGCGCCGTGCAACTGCTGAAGTGGGGCGCCGGGCTGCTGCTGGGGGCCGTGGCTGCCTGGCTGCTGTGGCAGTGGGCCAATGACATGGCCGGGGTGCGCCGCGAAGCGCCGAAGGTGCCGACCATCATCCCGCTGCCGCCTCCGCCGCCGCCCCCACCACCGCCGCCGGAGCAGCCCAAGGAGCCGGAACCGGTGGAGGAGAAGGTGCCGGAACCCGAACCCACGCCGACCCCCGATGAGGTCAAGCCGGAGGAGGAAGCCCCGCCATCGCCGGCGGACGACCTGGCCAACCCGATGCAGATCGATGGCGACGCCCAGTCCGGCAACGACGGCTTCAACGTCGGCGCTGGCAAGGGCGGCGGCATGGCCGGCGCCGGTGGCGGCGGGCTGGGCACCGGCACCTACAAGCAGTACCTGGCGGCGACCTTTCAACGGGTGCTGCGCGAGGATCCGGAGCTGCGCAAGAAGGCCTATGCGCTGCAGGTCGACCTGTGGCTCGGCGCCGATGGCCAGGTGACCCGCGCCGAGCTGGCCGGCTCCAGCGGCAACCCCGAGACCGACCAGCAGGTGCTGGCGGCGCTGCGGGCCACGCCGCGCCTGAAAGAACGTATGCCGGCCTCCCTGACCTTGCCGGTGCGCTTGTCCCTCAAGGGCCGGCGACCGGAATGAGCGAACCCCTATTTGCAGTTTCTACAGGAGTTGTGTGCAGATGATTTCCACCGTGAATCGATTGACCCTGGCGCTCGGCATGGTCGCCCTGACCCTGGCCGGACAGGCCTCGGCCGCCGCGGCCGCGCCTTCGGAGAACGCCACGATCAACCTGATCCGTCTGTTGGTGCAGCAGGGGGTACTGCCGCAGGCCAAGGCCGAGGCATTGATCGCCCAGGCCGAACAAGAGGCCCAGCAGGCCCGGCAGGCCAGCGCCGCCACCGTCGTGGCGGCTCCTGGCCCCACGGCGGCGCCGGGGGATGTGCGGGTGCAATACGTGCCGGCGATCGTCCGCGAGCAGATCCGCGATCAGGTCAAGGCCGAGGTCATGGCCACCGCCAAGCAGGAAAACTGGGCCCAGCCCAACACCTTCCCGGACTGGGTGTCGCGCATCAGCTTTGACGGCGATATCCGCCTGCGCGAGGAGTCGCGGTTCTTTGCCGACAACAACAGCAACGAGATCGTCGACTACGCCAAGCTCAACGACAACGGCCCCTACGACGTCAACAAGGACACCAACAGCAAGCTGCCGCCACTGCTCAACAGCCGTGAAGACCGTGACAACCTGTTCCGCCTGCGCGCGCGCCTGGGGATGAAGGCGGTGATCTCGCCGGAATGGACCGCCGGCATCCGCATCGGCACCGGCTCGGACAACAACCCGGTGTCCACCACCCAGACCCTGGGCGGGGGCTTTGGCAAGAAGGACATCTGGCTCGACCAGGGCTACCTGACCTGGAAGGCCAGCCAGGACCTGACCCTGACCGGCGGGCGTTTCGCCAACCCGTTCTATTCCACCGACATGCTGTATTCCAACGACCTGAACTTCGACGGCGTGGCGGCGCTGTTCAACCACAAGCTCAGCAGCGACTGGGGCCTGTTCGGCACCCTCGGCGTGTTCCCGGTGGAGTACACCAACGACACCGCCACCAGTAACGGCTTCGACAAGAACGAGAGCGACACCAAGTGGCTGTTCGGCGGGCAGATCGGCGCCAACTGGAAGATCAACCGCAGCAACAGCCTCAAGGGTGCCCTGGCCTACTACCGCTTCGATGACATCGAAGGCCAGCGCTCCAGCCCTTGCGCGCCCTGGGCCGGGGCCCCGGGCTGCGACACCGACGGCTCGCGCGTGGCCTTCATGCAGAAGGGCAACAGCGTGTTCCTGCTGCGCAACATCACCCCCAACCCGGCCACCCCGGGCCTGACTCCGCAGCCGCAGTTCGTCGGCCTGGCCTCCAAATTCGACGTGCTCGACCTGAACCTGGCCTGGGACACCGAGCTGCCGGACGACCTGCGCCTGCGCAGCCAGACCAACTACATCCGCAACCTGGCCTACGACAAGGGCGAGATGCTCAAGCGCAGCGAAGGCCAGATCGTCAACAACATCAACCGCAACGGCGAGTTCGAAAGCGGCGGCAATGCCTTGATGGTGCAGTTCACCCTGGGCAACGCCCTGGAGATGAAGAAGTCCGGCGACTGGAACCTGCTGGCTGGCTACAAGTACATCCAGCCCGATGCCTTGCCCGACGGCTTCAACGATTCCTCGTTCCACCTGGGGGGCACCAACGCCAAGGGCTATTTCGTCGGCGGCAACTACGGCATCGACAAGAACATCTACGCCACGGCCCGCTACATGAGCGCCTCGGAAGTCTACGGGCCGCGCTACGAAGTCGATGTCATGCAGCTTGAACTCAACACGCGCTTCTAAGCATCGGGAGGAAGGTTATGAACAGCCGAGTGAGGGCAGGGGCGGTCAGCCTGTTGCTGGCCTGCAGTGTGCTGGCCTGCGCCGGGGCCAGTGCCGAAGGCATGGAGGAACGCCTGCGCACCCAGTTGCGCAGCACCACCCAGCAGTTGCAGGCCCTGCAAAGCGAGCAGGCCCAGGCCGCGGCCGCGCGGCTTGCCGCCGAGAACGCGGCCAAGCAAGCCCAGGCCCAGGTCAAGCAACTGAGCGCCGAGCTGGCCAAGACCCGCGGCGTGGCCGAGCAACTGGCCGGCCAGCAGCAGAACCTGCAAAGCCAGGCCCAAGCCCAGGCGGCGGCCAGCAGCGAGCAGTTGGGCAAGTTCAAGAAAGCCTACGAAGACTTGCTGGTGCTGGCCCGGGGCAAGGAAGCCGAGCGGGCGAAATTGCAGGCGCAATTGAGCGAACGTGACACACAAGTGCAGCAATGCGCAGTCAAGAATCAGCAGATGTACGGCATCGCCAAACAGATTCTGACGGCCTACGAAAAGATCGACGTGGCCGAGGTGGTGAACATCCGCCAGCCCTTCGCCGGCAAGGCCCGGGTCAAGTTCGAAGAACTGGCCCAGGGTTTTGGCGACGAGCTTTACCAGACCCAGTTCGACGCCCCGCGGGCGGCGAGCACCCACTGATCACCAGGGAAGAGACCAGCATGAACTTGATTAATAGCGTGACCACCGACAGCCTCACCGACCTGCTGCAAGGCGCCGGCTACCGGGTCAACCAGACCGAGCAGAACGGCATCGTGCAACTGCTCAGCGCCAGCCAGGGCATCGGCTATGCCGTGCGTTTCGGCAACCCGGGCAGCGAGGCCGGGCACTATGTGGACTTCACCTACAGCTGCGCCTTGCGAGTGCAGGGTGAGCTGCCGGTCGGGCTGGCGGAACTGTGGAACGCCTCGCGGCGCTTTGCCCGGCTGTCGCTGCAGGGCGAGTTTTTGCTGATGGAGATGGACGTGGTGGTGGCCGGGGTCGGCGAGAGTTACCTGCGCAGCCAGCTGGAACTGTGGGACCGGCTGCTGCAGGAGTTCATCGTTTACCTGCGCGAATACAGCCAGCAGGCGGCCCAGTTGCAGGCCCGGGGCGAACAGCCGCCGGTGCCCGAGCAGCAGCCCCGGGAAGAGGCGGCCAGCCTGTGAAGAAGCCGACCCTGGTGGTCGGTGCCGGGGCACTGACCCTGCTCGGCCTGGCGCTGGGGCTGGCCCTGCGTCCGGGCAGCGACCCGGTGGCGGCCCAGCAACCGGCGCCGACCGTGCTGCAGCAAACGGCGAGCTCCCCGGCGGTGGCGCGCCTGGGCAACCAGCAGGTGGCGGCCGAGGAGTTGAAGACGCTGTTCGCCAGCCTGCCCGAGGACGCCCGTGCGCAACTGCGGGGCAACCGTGCGGCGCTGGACGCCTGGATTCGCTCGCGGCTGGCGCAAAAGGCCGTGCTGGAACAGGCCGACGCCCAGGGCTGGCGCCAGCGCCCGGAGGTGGAGCAGCAGACCCGCGCCGCCACTGAACAGATCGTGTTTCGCGACTATATGCAGTCGGTCAGCCAGGTGCCGGCGGACTACCCCAGCGCGGCGGAGTTGCAGCAGGCCTATGACAGCGGCAAGGCGGCCTGGATGACCCCGCCGCTGTACCGGGTCAGCCAGATCTTCCTCGCCGTCGCCGAGCCGCAGGCCGTTGAGCAGGTACGGCGCCAGGCCCAGGAACTGAGCCGCAAGGCCCAGGCCGCACCGGCTGACTTCGCCGCCCTGGCGGCGCAGTACTCCCAGGACCGCGACAGCGACTCGGGGCTGCAACCCTTGCAGCAACTGCTGCCGGAAGTGCGCAGCGCGGTGGCCCGGCTCAAGGTTGGTGGCGTGTCCGAGGTGGTGCAGAGCGCGGCGGGTTTCCATGTGCTCAAGCTCACCGAACAGCAACCGGCGCGTACCGCGACCCTGGACGAGTTGCGCGAGCGCCTGACCCAGGCCCTGCGTGCCCAGCGTCAGGAGCAGATCGCCAAGGCCTACCTGGAAGGCATGCTCAACACCGCGACCCTGAGCATCGATGGCGCGGTATTGAATCAAGTCCTGGACGACAAACTGTAGGAGCTGGCTTGCCAGCGAAGGCGATCTCACGGTCCTCTTCGCCGGCAAGCCGGCTCCTACAGGGCAATGGGCAGCAGCGGGCCAGCGATGGCGATTTCACCGGCCCCGCCGCGCGCCAGCCAAGGAAGCAATACTCAACAAGACAGGGAGTCACCCATGGCATTTCTCGAAC
This sequence comes from Pseudomonas sp. TKO26, assembly GCF_003225665.1. Taxonomy (NCBI): domain Bacteria; kingdom Pseudomonadati; phylum Pseudomonadota; class Gammaproteobacteria; order Pseudomonadales; family Pseudomonadaceae; genus Pseudomonas; species Pseudomonas sp. TKO26. The sequence continues at coordinate 73,494 of NZ_QKLN01000016.1, read as the reverse complement.
CCGCTCCACTTCAGGGCGTAGCGCCGTACACCACGCCGCAGGAACCCCGGGAGGCCTGGCTGGCCCTGGCCGCCGGGATCGATCCGGAGGTCGCCCAGTATTTCCTGGTCAGTGCCCGTTGCGGCTGCTTCATGCAGGCGGCGCGCAGCCTGAACATCAAGGCCACCCTGTTGCGCAAGCAACTGGCGCTGCTGGAAGAGCACCTGCGCCGTTCGCTGTTCTGTTACCAGGGCAATGTCCTGAGCCTGAGCCGCGAAGGCCAGCAACTGCAGGGCCAGCTGCTGGCCCTGGCACACCAGCGCCGGCTGCCGGTGGTGGAACAGCCGCTGATTCGCCTGGCCGTGGCGGAAGCCATTCTCCACGACATCCTCGGCCGCGACCTGATCGCCTTGCTGCGGCGCAACGCCAGCGCGCGCCTGGAGATCATCTCCATCGACAGCGACCTGTCCCTGCAGGCCCTGAGCGCCGACCTGGTGCTGTGGCTGGCGGCCGAAGAATCGCCGCTGCCGGGCCCCAGCTTCGCCACTCGCGAACCCATGCCCCTGGCGCGCATCGACTATCTGCCGCACATCGCCAAGCGCTACTCGCGGGTGGCGGCGCGTCCCGACAGCCTCGACGACCTCAGCGACTACATGCTGGTGCAATGGCAGCACGACCGTCAGGTGGAACCGTTCCGGCCCTGGAACAGCCTGGTGGAACAGCGCCTGGCCGGCGTGGTGCAGGTGCACTCTTATGAGCTGATGCTGGAAATGATCCGCTGCAGCGCCTGCATTGGCCTGCTGCCGCAGTACATGAGCCACTTCGACCGCGGCCTGATCGCCTTGCCGGGGCTGTTCCAGGACAGCATGCAGCGCCGCGCCTGGCTGGCGGTGAATGCCCGGCTGGAGCATGAGGAACAGGTGCAGCAACTGGTGGAGCTGATCCTCAATACCTTCAGCGAACGCCAGGACTGGTTTGTCTGAGCGAGCCCGCCACACCACCCCCGCCTGTAGGAGCCGGCTTGCCGGCGAAGGGCCCGTAAGCCTGGCCCCGGCCGCAGATTCGCCTTCGCCGGCAAGCCAGCTCCTGAACCGCGCTTGATCTGCGCATAGCCGTGGTGAAGGCCCGGGTGTCGGCAAAGAGCCGACAAGCCTGCGCAACCATCCCCTCGTCAGCTCCAGGCTGATCGCCTTACACTCCCTGGCCACTTCAACTTCAAGGACGACGTCGCCATGCCCAACGCCCAACCCTCCATCGTCATCGAGCGCTGCACCGAAGCCCATATCGATGGCCTCACCGCGCTGTACAGCGAACCCAGCGTGGCCGCCCAGACCCTGCAACTGCCCTACCAATCCCGCGAGCTGTGGCACAAGCGGGTAGGGCTGGGGCAGGACCACGAAGGGCGGGTGGCTCTGGTCGCTCTGCATCAGGGCTCGGTGATCGGCAGTTGCAGCCTGAACCAGGTGGCGCGGGTGCGCCGCGCCCATTGTGCGGATGTGGCCATGGGCGTGTCCCCAAGCTGGCAGGGCCAGGGCATTGGCAGCCGTCTGCTGGCGGCGGTGCTGGATGTGGCCGACAACTGGATGAACCTGCGCCGGGTCGAATTGACGGTGTATGTCGACAACCAGCCGGCCATTGCGCTGTACCAGAAATTCGGCTTTGAAACCGAAGGCCGGCTGCGCGACTACGCCATCCGTGGCGGGCAATTCGTTGACGTGCTGAGCATGGCACGGCTGCGCCGCCCCGCCTGACCCCGCCGCACCTTGCAGCCGCTGCCGCAGGCGGCGAACCAGTGCTTGGCGCCCGCAAGGATCTTGCGGGCGCCAAAGGCGCTTCTGCCAATCATCAGGCAAGGCCCTGCGGGCCGTTTCGCAATCTCGCCTTGGCTCGATAGCGGCTACGGGGCCGGTGCCGAGCCCGGGTCGCTGTTGTCGTCCGCCAGGGCAAAGGCCACCGCCGCCCGGGCATGCAGCGCGGTGGTGTCGAGCAGGGGCAGGGGACTGTGCTCGGGTTTGAGCAGCAGGCCGATTTCCGTGCAACCGAGGATGATCGCCTGGGCGCCCCGGGCCTGGAGCGTGTCGATCACTTGCTGATACACCCGACGCGAAGCCTCGCTGACCAGGCCCACGCACAGCTCCTGGTAGATGATCCGGTGCACTGCCTGGCGTTGCTGTTCATCGGGCACCAGCACGCTGAGCCCGCGTTGCGCCAGGCGCTGCTTCAGGAAGCTTTCTTCCATGGTGAAGGCGGTGCCCAGGAGGCCGACGTGCAGGGTGCCGGCGTCCACTGCCGCTTGCGCGGTGGGGTCGGCGATGTGCAGGAAGGGCACGCTGATGGCCGCCTGAATCTGCTGCGCGACCTTGTGCATGGTGTTGGTGCAGAGCACCACGCACTCGGCGCCGCCGGCCTGCAGGCGCAGGGCCGCGTCCACCAGGATCGCGGCCGCCTGGTCCCAGCGCCCGGCATGCTGGGCCTGTTCGACAGGCCCGAAGTCGACGCTGTACATTAGCAGCCGCGCCGAGCGCAGCGGCCCCAGCCGGTCCCGAACCTGCTGGTTGATCAGGCGATAGTATTCGGCGCTGGACTCCCAGCTCATGCCGCCAATCAGGCCGATGGTGCGCATGGGCAACTCCTCTGTGGTGTGGGTCAGTGAGCCGCAGTTTGGTCGCGCCCGAGCTGGCGATCTATCAGGAAATTTCACATGCCCGAGGTTCTCGAACAGCGTCTGCTGGATGACCGGCTGGTTTTGCAACTGCTGCCGGCAGCGGCCTACAGCGCCCGTGATCCGGTGCAATGGCAAAGCCTGGGGGTGACCCTGGAGCGCCAGCGCGGGGTGCATGCCATCGATTCCGACCGGCGCGAGGATTTCGACACCTGGCCCGGGACCCTGGCCCTGACACCCGCCGGCATCGAAGTATTTTCCGAATCCGCCCAGGGCGGCGAGTACCTGTTGCTGCGCTGGCAGGGTGCGACGCCGCTGATTGCCGGCCAGCAGCGCCGGCAGAGCCCGGGGCATGCCAGTGCCCTGGCCCTGGGGCGCGAGGCCCGGCGCCTGCTGCTGGCACCAGACCGCGACCAACTGGCCCTGGAGCACTGCGCGCTGGAGTTTCTCGGGCTGGTTCAAGGCGAGCGCGCAACACCGTCCCCTGCGGCGAAGCTTGCGCCGGTGCTGCAACGGATGGCCGATGAATACCCGCTGCCGCTGTCCCTGGCGCAACTGGCGCTGACCTATGGGCACAACGAACTGCGGCTGTTGCGGGATTTTCGCCGTGCCGTGGGGATCACCCCCCATGCCTGGCTCACCGAGGTGCGGGTGCAAGCCGCCCGGCGCCTGCTGGAGCGCACGGACCTGCCCTTGGCGGCGATTGCCCAGGACTGTGGTTTTGCCCACCAGTCCCATTTGGGCAGTGCCTTGCGCCAGGCCACGGGCTTGACCCCGCGTCAGTACCGGCTGCGGTTTGCCACGCGCGCCGCGGATTTCACCCTGTAGCCAGCGCCTGCATCGCCGCTGCCGGACCTGCTGGAGTTGCGACGCGAGCCTGCAGGCGCCAGCGGGTTACATGTCCAGGTTGATCCAGCCCGGCTTGGCTTCCTCCGGGGCCACGGCGTTGACTTTCTTGCCCGTGGCCAGCTCGACCCGGTGGGCCACCTCGGGGTCGTCGGCGAAGGGGATCAGGCTGGCGTCGTCCAGGCTCTTGGCGCTCTGGTGGCGCAGGCAGTACTCGATGCAGAGGTAGAGAAACGCCACCCCCAGCAGGTTGAACAGAATATCCATCGGCCAAAGGCTCCCTGAAAGAAAACGCCGGCCACTGGGGCCGGCGGGCAAGGTCCGGCTCAGGCGATCTGGGCGTCGTTCAGCGCGAGTTTTTCATCGGCCACGCGCACGGTGCGCCAGGTGTTGTAGGCCATCAGCAGCATGCCGCTCAAGAAGAACACGCCACCGGCGAAACGCACCACGAACCCCGGATGGCTGGCCACCAGGGCCTCGACGAAGGAGTAGGTGAGGGTCCCGTCTTCGTTGACCGCGCGCCACATCAGGCCCTGGGTGATGCCGTTGACCCACATCGAGGCGATGTACAGCACGGTGCCGATGGTGGCGAGCCAGAAGTGCAGGTTGATCAGCGGCACGCTGTACATCTGCTCGCGGCCGAAGACCTTGGGCACCATGTGGTAGATCGCGCCGAAGGTGATCATCGCCACCCAGCCCAGGGCTCCGGCGTGCACGTGGCCGATGGTCCAGTCGGTGTAGTGGGACAGGGCGTTGACGGTCTTGATCGCCATCATCGGGCCTTCGAAGGTCGACATGCCGTAGAACGCCAGGGACAGCACCAGGAACCGCAGGATCGGGTCGGTGCGCAACTTATGCCAGGCGCCCGACAGGGTCATCATGCCGTTGATCATGCCGCCCCAGCTCGGGGCCAGGAGGATCAGCGACATGGCCATGCCCAGGGACTGGGCCCAGTCCGGCAGGGCGGTGTAGTGCAGGTGGTGCGGGCCGGCCCAGATGTACAGGGTGATCAGCGCCCAGAAGTGCACGATGGACAGGCGATAGGAGTACACCGGGCGTCCGACTTGCTTGGGCACGAAGTAGTACATCATCCCGAGAAAGCCTGTGGTGAGGAAAAAGCCCACGGCGTTGTGGCCGTACCACCACTGGACCATGGCGTCGGTGGCCCCGGAATACACCGGGTAGGACTTGAACCAGTCCACCGGGATCGACAGGTGGTTGACCACGTGGAGCATGGCAATCACCAGGATGAAGGCACCGAAGAACCAGTTGCCGACATAGATGTGCTGGCTCTTGCGCCGCACCACGGTGGTGAAGAAGACGATCGCGTAGGCCACCCAGACCACCGCCATCCACACCGCGCCGGCGAATTCGATCTCGGCGTATTCCTTGGTGGTGGTGTAGCCCAGGGGCAGGCTGATCAGCATGATCACGATCACCGACTGCCAGCCCCAGAAGGTGAAGGCGGCCAGGGTGTCGGAGTACAGCCGTACCTGGCAGGTGCGCTGTACCGCGTAGTAGCTGGCGGCGAACTGGGCGCTGCCGGCGAAACCGAAGATCACCAGGCTGGTGTGCAGCGGCCGCAGGCGGCCGAAGGTGCTCCAGGGCAGATCGAGGTTCATCTCCGGCCATACCAGTTGCGAGGCGATCCACACCCCCATGGCCATGCCGATCACGCCCCATACCACGGTTGCGACGACGAATTGGCGAACCACCTTGTAGTTGTAGGCCTGTCCGATTGTTGCTGAGTTCATGGTCAATGCTTCCACGGTTGCAAAGTCTTGCCAGGCCACCCGGTCTGGCACGGGGTGCACTGTAGGAATCAGCGAGGAAACAAAACAGGCTCAGAAAAACCGCATTAATACGGATCAGATTTATCTAGTGTGCACGGGATCGTGGTCATGGCTGATATGGTTTTTTAGTTTTTACCTGAATCTGTAACGTTCTGCGCTGTACGCGCATAGTCGCCCCCTCACAGCACGCGCCGTTAGAGCACGACCAGTTTCGATGAGGTAGGGATATGTATCAGTACGACGAATATGACCGGGCCCTGGTCTTTGAGCGGGTGGCACAGTTTCGTGATCAGGTCGAGCGCTTCATGGGCGGCCAGCTCAGTGAAGAGGAGTTCCTGCCTCTGCGCCTGCAGAACGGTCTCTATATGCAGAAGCATGCGTTCATGCTGCGGGTGGCGATTCCCTACGGCACCCTGAGCGCCCGGCAGATGCGTACCCTGGCCAGCATCGCCCGGGACTTCGACCGCGGCTACGGCCATTTCACCACCCGGCAGAACCTGCAGTTCAACTGGATCGAGCTGGCCCAGGTGCCGGACATCCTGCAGCGTCTGGCCGAGGTGGAGATGCACGCGATCCAGACCTCCGGCAACTGCGTGCGCAACATCACCACCGAGGCCTTCGCCGGGGTTGCTGCCGATGAATACCTCGACCCGCGCCCGCTGGCGGAGATCCTTCGGCAGTGGTCCACCATCAACCCGGAATTCCTGTTCCTGCCGCGCAAGTTCAAGATCGCCATCTGCTCGGCCAGGCAGGACCGCGCGGCAATCATGATGCATGACATCGGCCTGTACCTGTACCGCGACCGCAGTGGCCAGATGCTGCTGCGGGTGATCGTCGGTGGCGGCCTGGGGCGCACGCCGATCCTTGGCCTGCAGATCCGCGATGGCTTGCCCTGGCAGCACCTGCTGTCCTATGTCGAGGCGGTGCTGCGGGTCTACAACCGCTACGGCCGGCGCGACAACAAGTACAAGGCGCGGATCAAGATCCTGGTCAAGGCCCTGGGCATCGAGGCCTTTGCCAAGGAAGTGGAAGAGGAGTGGCAGCATCTCAAGGACGGTCCGGCGCAGCTCACCGACGAGGAGTACCAGCGGGTGGCCAGCGCCTTTGTGCCGCCGATCTATGAGCATCTGGCGGACACCGACCTGGACTACGGCAGTCACCTGGCCGAGTCGCCGGCCTTCGCCCGCTGGGTAGCGCGCAACGTGCACCCGCACAAGGTGCCGGGCTACACCTGCGTGGTGCTGTCGACCAAGCCCGGCCCGGCCTCGCCTCCCGGGGATGTCACCGGCCAGCAGATGGAAGCAGTGGCCGACTGGTCCGAGGACTACGGCTTCGGCGAGATCCGCATTGCCCACGAACAGAACATCGTCTTGCCGGACGTGCCCAAGTCACGGCTGTTCGAGCTCTGGCAGCGGGCCTGCGAGCACGGCCTGGGCACCGCCAACGTCGGTTTGCTGACCGATATCATCGCCTGCCCGGGCGGCGATTTCTGCGCCCTGGCCAACGCCCGCTCATTGCCGATCACCCTGGCCATCCAGCAGCGTTTCGACGACCTGGACTACCTCCACGACCTGGGGGACATCAGCCTGAACATCTCCGGCTGCATGAACGCCTGCGGTCACCACCACATTGGCAACATTGGCATCCTCGGGGTCGACAAGAACGGCAGCGAGTGGTTCCAGGTCACCCTGGGCGGAGCCAAGGGCCGTGACAGCGCACTGGGCAAGGTGATCGGCCCGTCCTTCAGCGCCGAGGAAATTCCCGAGGTGATCGAGCGCATTATCGCCACCTTCGTGCGCTACCGCGAAAGCGACGAACCCTTCGTCGATACCCTGCAGCGCATTGGCCTTGAGCCGTTCAAGGAGCGGGTCTATCCCAAGGCCGTGGAGGCACTGGCATGAACAACCTGCTGCGTCTGCATGAAGGTGAAGCCCTGTTGGTGGCGGACGATGCCTGGAGCCTGGTACGCGAAGTCGATGCGGTGCTGCCCGAGGGGCCGCTGATTTTGCCGCTGGCCCTGTGGCTGATCCGCCGTATCGAGCATCACCCGGCCCGGGACGGGGTGTGGATCGGTCCGGACGACGAGGTGGAGAGCCTCAAGCCCTGGCTCAAGCTGATTCCGCTGATTGCCGTGGACTTCCCAAGCTTTCGTGATGGCCGGGGCTACAGCCAGGCGTACCTGCTGCGCACCCGCCTGGGCTGGATGGGCGAGTTGCGCGCCATCGGCGACGTGCTGCGCGACCAGCTCAGCCACATGCGCCAATGCGGCTTCGACAGCTTTGCCGTGCGCGAAGACAAATGCGCCCAGGACGCCCTCAAGGGCCTGGCGGGCATGAGCGTGCTCTACGGCCGTTCGGTGATCGAACCGCGCCCCTTGTTCCGCCGCCGCTGACCCGCCGGCTCCAGCAGGGTTTGCGCCGCACGCGGTTTTACTTGTAGGAGCCGGCTTGCCGGCGAAGGGGCCCTTGGGACGAGCGAAAAAAAGCCCCGCGACCGAATGAGTCGCGGGGCCAAACATTGGTTGGTTGCGGCCAACCAAAGGAGCTCGTTGCCAATCCTTACCGGCTGGCCAGTGTCTCTGGCTGCCAGCCACCACCCAGGGCCTTGTAGATGGCGACAATGCCGCGGTACAGGTCGACTTCGGCCTGGGCCTGGGCATCTTCGGCCGCCAGCCGTTCACGCTGGGCGTCCAGCAGTACCAGGAAGTCCACGGTGCCTTCGCGGTAGCGAATCTCGGCCAGGTCCGCGGCCTTGCGGCTGGATTCGCTCTGGCGGATCAGCGAGATCAGCCGTTGTTGGCGCTTGCCGTAGTCGCTGAAGGCGTTCTCCGATTCTTCCAGGGCCAGCAGCACCTGTTGCTCGTAGTTGGCCAGGGCGCCGTCGGCGTTGGCGTCGGCGCCGCGCAGGCGGGCGCGCACGCTGCCTAGGTCAAAGGCCGCCCAGGTGATGCTCGGGCCCAGGGCCCAGGCATTGGCTGCCGAGGAGCCGATCTGCGAACCGCGTCCGGCGGTGAAGCCGAGGAAGCCGCTAAGGCTGACCTTGGGGAACAGGTCGGCCTTGGCCACGCCGATGCGCGCGGTGGCGGCGGCCAGCTGGCGTTCGGCGCTGAGGATGTCCGGGCGGCGCTGCAGCAACTGGCCCGGGTCGCCAATCGGCAGGGCCTTGGCAATCGCCGGCAGCTGCGCCGGCGACAGGTCGACGCTGAGCTGGTCCGGACGTTCACCCAGCAGGGTGGCGATGCGGTTGCGCTGGCGGGTCTGCTCAGCCTGCAACTGCGGCACGCTGGCTTCCACCGAAGCCAGGCGGGCGTCGGCGCGGACCACGTCGAGCTGGTCGCCGACGCCTGCGTCGCGCAGGCTTTCGGTGATCTTGCGCGAGGCCTGCTGGTTGTCCAGGTTGGCCAGGGCGATCTTTTCCCGCAGTTGCGCGCCGCGCAGTTGGCCGTAGGCGTCCACCAGCTCGGCGATCATGGTCACCTGCAGTTGGTAGAGGTCGGCCTCGGCAGCCTGCTGGTCGGCTTCGGTGGCTTCCAGGTTGCGCTGGATGCGGCCGAACAGGTCCAGTTCCCAGGCCATGTCCAGGCCCAGGTCGTAGCGCTCGGTCTTGACCCGGCTGGTGGTCTGGCCAGGGATCTGGCCCTTGCCCAGGTCGCTGCTGGCGCGGCTGGTGATGGTCGGCATGGCGTCGTTGCTGGCGTCATCGCGGATCGCCCGGGCGGCCCGCAGGCGGGCAAAGGCCACCCGCAGTTCACGGTTGCCCTGCAAGGACTTGCTCACCAGCTGGTTGAGGGTCGGGTCATCGAATTGCTGCCACCAGATGCCTTCGAAACGCGCGCGGTCGAAGTTCTTCTGGCCCGCGGCGCCGTCGGTGGCGGCGCTGATATGCGCCGCCTCGGTGGTCGGGGTCTGGTAGTCCGGGCCGACGGCGCAGGCGCCGAGGGCCAGTACCAAAAGGCTCGGCAGGAAGACTTTGGCACTCATTGTTGCGCCTCCAGTTGCAGGGCGCGGGCGGCCTTGCGGGCCTCGCTGCGCTCCACGTAATTGCGGATCAGGACATAGAACACCGGGGTCAGCAGCAGGCCGAAGAAGGTCACCCCGAGCATCCCGGCGAACACCGCCACACCCATGGCGTGGCGCATTTCCGCGCCGGCGCCGCTGGAGATCACCAGGGGCACCACGCCCATGATGAAGGCGAAGGAGGTCATCAGGATCGGCCGCAGACGCAGGCGGCAGGCTTCCAGCACCGCGGCCAGCGGGTCGAGGCCTTCCTCTTGCTTGTCCTTGGCGAACTCGACGATCAGGATCGCGTTCTTGCACGCCAGGCCCACCAGTACGATCAGGCCGATCTGGGTGAAGATGTTGTTGTCGCCACCGGAGACGATCACCCCGGTAATGGCCGACAGCAGGGTCATCGGCACGATCAGGATCACCGCCAGCGGCAGGCTCCAGCTCTCGTATTGCGCGGCCAGCACCAGGAAGGCCAGCAGTACGCAGAGCGGGAACACGAACAGCGCGGTGTTGCCGGCCAGGATTTGCTGGTAGGTCAACTCGGTCCACTCGTAGGTCATGCCGTTGGGCAGTTCTTCCTTGAGCAGTTTCTCGATCGCCGCTTCTGCTTGCCCGGAGCTGTAACCCGGGGCCGCTGCGCCGTTGATTTCCGCGGTGACGAAGCCGTTGTAGTGCATCACGCGGTCGGGACCGGCGGTGTCGCTGACCTTGATGAAGGTCGCCAGGGGGATCATCTCGCCCTTGTTGTTGCGCACTTTCAACTGGCCGATCTGTTCAGGTTCGAGACGGAACTGCTGTTCAGCCTGGACGTTGACCTGGTAGGTGCGGCCAAAGCGGTTGAAGTCGTTGGCATACAGCGAACCCAGGTAGACCTGCAGGGTGTCGAAGATGTCGGAAATCGCCACGCCATGGGTCTTGGCCTTTTCCCGGTCGATGGCCGCGTCCACCTGGGGCACGTTGACCTGGTAGCTGGTGAACAGCCCGGCCAGTTCCGGCACGCTGCGGCTCTTGGCGATGACGTTCTGCACCTCTTTATACAGCTCGTCGTAACCCAGGCCGCTGCGGTCCTCCACTTGCAGGCGGAAGCCGCCAATGGTCCCCAGGCCCTGTACCGGCGGCGGTGGGAAGATCGCCATGTAGGCGTCCTGGATGTCCGCGTACTTGCCGTTCAGGGCACCGGCGATGGCGCCGGCGGACATGCTCGGGTCCTTGCGCTCATCGAAGGGCTTCAAGGTGACGAAGACGATGCCGTTGTTCGGGCTGTTGGTGAAGCCGTTGATCGACAGGCCGGGGAAGGCCACCGCGCTTTCCACGCCGGGCTGCTTCAAGGCGATGTCGGACATGCGCTTGATCACGTCTTCGGTGCGGTCCAGGCTGGCGGCGTCCGGCAGTTGGGCGAAGGCCACCAGGTATTGCTTGTCCTGGGCCGGAACGAAACCGGTCGGGGTGTGGGCGAAGCCGAACCAGGTCAGCACCATCAGGCCGGCATAGAGGAACAGGGCGATGCCGCTGCCGCGGATGACCCGGCGCACGGTGCCGACGTAGCCACCACTTGCACGCTCGAAGAAGCGGTTGAACGGCGTGAACAGCCAGCCACCCAGCAGCTTGTCGAGGAGCTTGGAGAAGCGGTCCTTGGGCGCATGGTGTTCCTTGAGCAGTACCGCGGCCAGGGCCGGCGACAGGGTCAGGGAGTTGAAGGCCGAGATCACTGTGGAAATGGCGATGGTCAGGGCGAACTGCTTGTAGAACTGCCCGGTCAGGCCGCTGATGAAGGCCGCCGGTACGAACACCGCGCACAGCACCAGGGCGGTGGCGATGATCGGGCCGGTCACTTCACGCATGGCGCGCTTGGTGGCTTCCACCGGGGTCAGGCCCAGGCCGATGTTGCGCTCGACGTTCTCCACCACCACGATGGCGTCGTCCACCACGATGCCGATGGCCAGCACCAGGCCGAACAGTGACAGAGCATTGAGGGAAAAACCGAACAGGTGCATGACCGCGAAGGTGCCGATCAGCGATACCGGTACCGCCACCAGCGGGATGATCGAGGCGCGCCAGGTCTGCAGGAACAGGATCACCACCAGCACGACCAGGATCAGCGCTTCGAACAGGGTGTGGACCACCGCTTCGATGGAACCGCGGACGAAGATGGTCGGGTCGTAGACGATGCTGAAGTCCATGCCCTGGGGGAAGCTCTGCTTGAGCTCGGCCATCTTGGCCCGCACTTCATTGGAGATCTCGATGGCATTGGAGCCTGGGCGCTGGAAGATCGGGATCGCCACCGCCGGCTGGTTGTTGAGCAGGGAACGCAGGGCGTACTGGCTCGACCCCAGCTCGATGCGGGCGATGTCCTTCAGGCGAGTGATTTCGCCGTCTTCACCCGAACGGATGATGATGTTCTCGAACTCTTCCTCGGTGACCAGGCGACCCTGGGTGTTGACCGACAGCTGGAAGCTGGTGGCGCTAGGGGCGGGCGGCGCGCCCAGGGCCCCGGCGGCGACCTGGCGGTTCTGTTCGCGGATCGCCGTGACCACGTCGGTGGCGGTCAGGTTGCGCGAGGCGGTCTTGTTCGGATCGAGCCAGACCCGCAGCGAGTAGTCGCCCATGCCGAACAATTGCACATCGCCTACGCCGCCCAGGCGCGCCAGCTCATCCTTGATGTTGAGCAGGGCGTAGTTGGACAGGTAGAGCATGTCGTAGCGTTTGTCCGGCGAGGTCAGGTGGACCACCATGGTCAGGTCCGGAGAGGCCTTGTCCACGGTGATGCCGATGCGCGTCACTTCTTCCGGCAGCTTGGGCTGGGTGCGGGTCACGCGGTTCTGCACCTGGACCTGGGCGTTGTCCAGGTCGGTGCCCAGGGCGAAGGTGATGGTCAGGGTGATCTTGCCGTCGGCAGTGGATTGCGAGGACATGTAGAGCATGTTCTCGACCCCGGTGATCGCCTGTTCCAGAGGCGCGGCCACGGTTTCACCGATGACTTTCGGGTTGGCCCCGGGGAAGTTGGCGCGTACCACCACGGTGGGCGGCACCACTTCCGGGTATTCGCTGATGGGCAGCTGGAACAGCGAGATGGCGCCGGCGATCAGGATCAGCAGCGACAGCACCGCGGCGAAGATCGGCCTTGAAATGAAGAACTGGGAAAAATTCATCTTGAGAGTCGTCCCTTAACCGCGTGGAGTCGCGGCGGCGAGTTTCACAGCCGGAGCCGCCTTGGCAGGGGTGGCCTGCTGCAGGTTGCTGGCTTCCAGTGCCTGGCGTTGCTGGGCCAGGGCGGCGAGGGTTTCCTGGCTGGCCATGGGGATCACCTCAGGCGTCACCGGTGCACCGGGACGCGCCCGCTGCAGGCCCTTGACGATGATGGTGTCGTCCTTGCTCAGGCCATTGCGCACGATGCGCAGGCCTTCGATCTTCGGCCCCAGTTCCACGGCGCGGTAGGCCGGCTTGTTGTCGGCGTCCATCACCAGCACGAACTTCTTGCCCAGGTCGGTGCCCACGGCCTCGTCGTTGATCAGCATCGCCGAGTAGGTGCCGCTGCCCACCAGTTTCAGGCGCGCATACAGGCCCGGGGTGTAGCTGCCATCACGGTTGTCGAACACCGCGCGGCCGCGGATGGTGCCGGTCTTGGGGTTGACCTGGTTGTCGACGAAGTTCATCTGGCCCAGGTGCGGGTGGCCTTCTTCATTGGACAGGCCCAGGTACACCGGGGTGGTCTGGCCGCGCTGGCCCTGGCGGGCGAGCTGGGTGTACTTGAGGTACACGCGCTCGTCGGCGTCGAAGTAGGCGTAGACCTTGTCGGTGGACACCAGGCTGGTGAGCGGGGTGACATCGGCGGTCACCAGGTTGCCGGCGGTGATCTGCGCGCGGCTGACGCGACCGCTGATGGGCGCCACCACCCGGGTGAAGCTCAGGTTGAGCTTGGCCAGGTCCAGCTGGGCCTGGATCGCATCGACCCCGGCCCGGGCTTCCTGGGCGGCGCTGCTGCGGGTATCGGCCAGCTCGGCGGAAATCGCATTGCTGGTCAGCAGGCGCTGGCCGCGCTGGGCTTCGTTGGCGCTGCGGGTGGCGGTGGCCCGGGCTTGCTGCAGTTGGGCTTCGAGGCGGCGGACTTCCGCCTGGAACGGACGCGGGTCGATCTGGAACAGCAGGTCGCCTTTCTTCACCAGGGCGCCTTCGGTGAAGGCCACCTGATCGATCTGGCCCGAGACTCGCGGACGGATTTCCACGGTTTCCGGGGCTTCCAGGCGCCCGGTGAACTCGTCCCATTCGTTGACCGGCTGCTCCAGCACCTTGGCCACGCTGACCTTGGCGGCGGGTGGGGCGGAGGCGGTTTCCGGGGCTTTGCCGCAGGCACTCATTACCAGTACGGCGAGGGCGGCTAAGGGGTAACGCAAGAATTTGACTGACTGGTCCATGGTTCATCCGCCAAGGTAATTTGAGATGGGCGGATGATGCTCGGCAGGCTGGTATCTCACGAATCGAATGAAGCGAAGGTAACTATCATTCGGAATGATATAAGACCAAAGCCAGCCCTCTAGCCTGCGCCTCTGGTTGGCCGGTTAACAATGCCCTGACGTGCAATTCAGTGTTGCCGCCGGTGCAACATTGGCCGCAGCGGGAGCTGCCACCTTGCTGCGCCGGCCCGCTTTGCGCGCTTCTAGAACCAGGTTTCCATCTGCACGCCCAGTTGCCAGTCGCCGCCGGACTTGAAGCCTTTCTGGCCAAAATCGTCCGTTGCACTGAAGTTATCCAGGTCTTTGGACCAGTTCATGTAGGTGGCGAACAGACGCAGCTCCGGGCGCACGAAGAAGTCGCCGGTCTGGGCCTTGAAGGTCGGCGCGAACGTCAGCTTCCAGTAGTCGCCCTTGGCGGCCTGGCGGCCATCGTAGCCCCGGGCGTCGAGATCCATGGTCTGCCAGCTCAGTTCGTATTGCATTTCGAAGTTGCTGCTCAACTCGTTGGCCAGGCGCACGTTGAAGGTCATGTAGCGATAGTCGTCGCCGGGAACGTAACGGTGCTGGCTGTGCTCGGCGATCAGCGCCGGGGCGATGCGCCAGTCCTGGTTGAGGCGGGTATGGCCATAGAACGCCAGGCGCAAGGTCCTGGCCTGGTCCAGCAAGTCGCCATCGGCACCGATGTTGTTGACCTCCGCCCCCAGGCCCTGGCCGTAGAGCAGCACCGCCTTGGCGTAGCCCTCGCGGCCGAAGAAGTCGGGTCGATGGTAGGCGAACAGGCCGTGGGCGCCCCCGGTGGCGGGGCTGAAACCGGACTTGTTGACCCGGTTCTTGCGCTCCAGTGGCGTTGTCTTGGTGCTGCTCAGGTCGGCATCGTTCTGGCCGGACGAGATGCCATTGAGCATGACCTGCCAACGCCCCTGATCGAAGAACTGATTGAGGGTCGCGACATAACTGCGGATATCCTTTTTCTCCTCGGTGCCGAAGTCGCCGTATGAACGGCTGATCAAGGAGGCATTGATACGCCAGTCCTGCGTCGGCTGCAGGTCGTAGATGCCGCCGCCGGTTCCGGCCAGGAACACTATCCCTCTGTCGAGCCAATGCAGATCGAAATTGTCCCGGTCAAAGCGCTTGCCTGCCCACAGCGTGGTATTGCGCAGCAGGGGGGTGTCCTGGAACGAGGCCAGGTGGCTCAGCTCGGCGTAGGCCTGGCGCACATTCAACTGGCTCTGCGCTGCGGTCCAGTCATTGGGTGTCTCCAGGCCGTCGGCGAGCATCAGCAGGTACTTGGAGCGCGTGCCGTTGTCGGCCTGGCTCTCTTTGGCCAGCTTGGCCTCCATGTAGGTATCGACTTCATTGCCCAAGCGACCGACCGCGCCTCCCACGGAGCCGGCGGGGGTCAGGTAAGGGCCGCCGTGGCCGGCGCCGGACCCATTGCTCATGAAACCTGAGCGAGCGTAGCCACCGAAGGTGAAGCCATCGCTCGAGTGCTCGCTGGCCCTGGTTGACGAATCAGCCGCCGGGGCGGCGCTGGCGAGGGCCTGCTGATGGGCTTCGATCCGGGCGATGCGCTGGTCGAGGGCCTGTTCGGCGGGGGGCGGCAGCCGGCCGCCGATTTGCTGATTGAGCTGCTGGACTTCGCGGCGCAACCGCGCCGCGTCGGCTTCGGCCGCCGCGGCACGCGCTTCGGCGGAGGAGGTCCGGGCTTCGAGCCGGGCAAGACGCTCCTCGATGCTTGGCGCCGGTGCGGCGAACAACTGGGTGGACAGCAGCAACAGAGAAAAGCCAGCCCAAGGCCGGCAAACCGCAGAACGCATAGATGACCCTCTTGTTTTTGTATTCGGGTAGTGCAGGCATTTTTCGAACGGCTTGCGGACGGCGCTCGGGCAGGGGCCTGTAGCGGACATCCAGGGCATTTTCAGCACCTGTTGCAGCGGCTTGCACTTGACAGCGAAGCGTTCGAAGACGCGTAATGTGTTGCGATGTTAACGTTAACCTATATAAAAACAAGAGGGTTGTCACATGCAGCTTGCCGCCAAACGCGAGTACTGGCTTATCAGTGGTCTGTTGTTTTTCTTCTTCTTTTCCTGGTCGTCCAGCTATTCGCTGTTTTCCATCTGGTTGCACCGAGTCATTGGCCTGAATGGCACGGAAACCGGCTTCATCTTCGCCGCCAACGCCATCGCGGCGCTGCTGGTCCAACCGTTCTACGGCGCTCTTCAAGACCGCCTCGGGCTGTCCAAGAAGCTGCTGGTGTGGATTGGCATCCTGCTGTGCACGGCTGCTCCCTTTGCCATTTACTTCTACGCCGGCCTGCTGGCGCACAACGTGGTGCTTGGCGCCCTGGTCGGCGCGGCGTTCCTGGCGCTGGCGATGCTGGCCGGCGTGGGGGTGATCGAGTCCTACACGGAGCGCCTGTCGCGGCATGCCGGTTTCGAGTTTGGAACCACTCGAATGTGGGGATCCTTGGGCTGGGCCAGTGCCACCGGCGTGGTCGGCGTGGTGTTCAACATTGATCCGGACATCACGTTCTACATGAGCAGCGCCGCCGGCATCGTGTTCCTGCTGATCCTGTCGCGCCTGGACCTGAGCCGCTTGAGCCAGCCGGCGGCGCAGGCAGGCACGGCTGCCCACCCGGTGCGGCTGAGCGACCTGTGGAAGTTGCTGGCACTCCCGCGATTCTGGGCCTTCAGCCTCTATCTGACCGGCGTCTGCGGGATCTACATGATCTACGAGCAACAGTTCCCGGTGTATTTCTCCTCGTTTTTCTCGACCCCGGAGCAGGGCACCCGCGCCTATGGCTACCTGAACTCGACTCAGGTGCTGGTCGAGGCAGTGCTGATGCTGTTTGCCCCTTGGCTGGTCAGCCGCACAGGCGCCAAGTACGGGCTGATCCTGGCGGGCAGCATCATGTTCGTGCGCATCCTCGGCTCCGGGCTGGCAACCGAGGCCTGGACCATCGCCACCTGCAAGATGTTGCACGCCCTGGAAGTGCCCATCCTGCTGATCTCGATCTTCAAATACATCTCGCTCAACTTCGACGCTCGGCTGTCCGCCTCGATCTACCTGGTGGGCTTTCAGTTCGCCCAGCAATTGACCGCCATGCTGCTGTCGCCGCTGGTGGGCTACGGCTACGACCACTTCGGTTTCGCCAACGTCTACGTACTCATGGCAGGGCTGGTCGGCGCCTGCCTGCTGCTGTCATGGACCCTGTTGCGCAAGGATCCCGTGCGCGGCGCCTCCCAAGACGGGCCTGGCGATTCGCCGGAGCTGCCCGCCATCGCTCAATCTGCCCTTCGTTATGAACCCTAGACAGGAACCAGCCATGCACGCGGCACTGTTGGACCAAGCGCACCGCGCTATCGAAAAAACCTTGGCTGAGCGGGGCAACGACTTTCGTCCCGCCTATCATCTTGCGCCGCCGGCGGGATGGATGAACGACCCCAACGGCCTGGTGTTTTTTCGCGGCGAATATCACCTGTTCTACCAGCATCATCCCTATTCGGCGCAATGGGGGCCGATGCACTGGGGGCATGCCAGGAGTCGTGACCTGGTGCATTGGGAGCATCTGCCCATCGCGCTGGCGCCTGGTGATGCCTATGACCGCGACGGCTGTTTCTCGGGGTCGGCAGTGGTCGCGGACGACAGGCTGTACCTGATCTACACCGGGCACGTGTGGCTGGGGGCTCCGGGCGATGACCAGAACATCCGTCAGGTCCAGTGCCTGGCCAGCAGCAGCGATGGCGTGTCGTTTCACAAGCACGGGGTGGTGATCGAGACGGCGCCGGAGCCGGGCGTCATGCATTTTCGCGATCCCAAGGTCTGGCGGCGGGCAGGGCAGTGGTGGATGGCCCTTGGCGCTCGACGCGGCGACGACCCGCAGCTGCTGCTCTATCAATCGGACGATCTGCAGCACTGGGAGTACCTGAACTGCGCCCTGCAGGGGCAACGCCAGCCGGACGGCTACATGTGGGAGTGTCCGGACCTGTTCGAGCTCGATGGCAGCGACGTGTTTCTCTATTCGCCCCAGGGCCTGAAACCCAGCGGCCATGACAACTGGAACAAGTTCCAGAACAGCTATCGAATCGGCCTGCTGGACGACCGTGGGTTTTTCAGCGAGTGCGGCAAGGTGCGCGAGCTGGATCACGGTCATGACTTCTATGCCGCGCAGACCCTGCTGGCGCCGGACGGGCGCCGCCTGCTGTGGGCCTGGATGGACATGTGGGACAGCCCGATGCCGAGTCAGGCGCATCACTGGTGTGGAGCGCTGTCGCTGCCGCGGGAGTTGAGCCGCGACGGCGAACGGCTGCGCATGCGGCCAGCCCGCGAGTTGACAGGGTTGCGCCAGTCACTGCGGAGCTTGGCGATTGGCGCGGTGGAATCCGCCGATTGCCTGCTCGATGAGCGAGGTACGTTGCTGGAGTTCGAACTGACCCTGGACCTGGCTGGCAGTAGCGCCGAGCGCTTCGGCCTTGCCCTGCGCTGCAGTGAGGATCGGCAGGAGCGGACCCTGGTGTATTTCGATGCGATGGCGCGCCGTCTGGTGCTTGACCGGCAGCATTCAGGAGCCGGTGTGAGCGGGGTGCGCAGCGTGCCGATAGCCGCGGGGCAAACCCGGATCGCCCTGCGGATCTTTCTCGACCGTTCCTCTATCGAGGTGTTTGTCGATGATGGCGCCTACTGCTTGAGCAGTCGGATCTATCCCCGTCCCGACAGTCAGGCGATCACGGCTTTTGCCATCAATGGCTGCGGTGCCTTCGGCGAGGTTTCGCTCTGGCGCCTGGCCGACCTGGGCCTCTGATGCCTGGGCCAGGAGCGTCTGGCACGAGTTCCGACGCTGTGTTGTCATGCTTTTGCCAAGCGTGACATGATGCCCGGCCATAACAGCATTGGCACCTGCGAATGGCTTCAGTCAAAGATGTCGCGCGCCTGGCAGGGGTTTCCTTCATGACGGTGTCCAGGGCGCTCAATACCCCGGAAAAAGTCAATCAGGAAACCCTGGCGAAAGTTCTGCAAGCGGTCGAGACCCTGGGGTATGTCCCCAGTCTGTCTGCGCGAAAGATCCGTGGCGGCTCGTCCGGTGGCAAGACCATCGGTGTCTTCGCCCTGGATACCGCCACCACGCCCTTCGCGGTGGAAATGCTCTTGTCCATGGAGCGCACCGCCCGTGAAAACGGCTGGAACCTGTTCATCGTCAACGTCTTCGAAGTGCCGCCGAACCAGCAGACCATCGATCTGATGCTGTCCCATCAGCCTGACGGGATCATCTTCAGCGCCATGCAGTTGCGTACCGTCGAGATCCCCTCGGTGCTGCGCAGCCTGCCGCTGGTGCTGAGCAATTGCATGAGCCTTGAGCCCGGCGTGGCCTGCTACGTGCCGGATGACGCGGACGGTCAGTATCAGGCGGTGCGCTACGCCCTCAAGCGGGGCTACCGCAGTCCGCTGTGCATCAACCTGCCGCAGAGCAGCCTGGCCTGGGAGCAGCGGCAGCTGGGACTGGCCCGGGCCTTTGCCGAAGCCGGGATAGCCGTGGCCGATGTTCCTCAATACAACCTGTCCCGGGACGACGCCTACCAGGAAACCATTGCCGTGCTGGAGAGCCGCCTGGGCGAGCTGCAAGGCCGGCCGGCGTTCGACCTGCTGGTGTGCGGTAACGACCGGATCGCTTTGCTCGCCTACCAGTACTTGCTCAGTCGCGGCCTGCGTATTCCGGATCAGGTAGCGGTGCTGGGGTACGACAACATGATCGGTGTTGCCGAGCTGTTCTACCCGCCGCTCAGTACCGTGCAATTGCCGTATTACGAGATGGGGCGGCGCGCTGCTCAATACCTCATTGAGCGCAGGGAGCAACCGGCGATTCACCGAGTGGCCTGCCCGCTGGTGGAGCGCGAATCCTGCTGAACAACCCTGCGGTTGGTAGTGATCCTGCCGCTGGCGAACCCTTGGTCACCCTTTACATTTTTTCACTGCAAATTCACTGATAAATACAACTCCGGCTTTAGCAACGTTCGATACTGCGCGCTCTACCGCCCGGGAGGATTTTCCGCTCGGGGTATCGCGGCAAATGCACTAAAGGAATCATCCGGATGTATCTCTCTCATAGGCTCACGGGGATCGGTCTGTGTACCGCGTTGTTTGTCCTGGCAGGTTGTGCGCCCACTTCAATCGCCGGGCCTGGGGCCAACAATGTGCGCATCACCAACAATGAACCGGGACGTGAATGCAAGTTCCTTGGCGATGTCACCGGCAGTCAGGGCGACTTTCTAATGGGCAGCATCACCGGCAACGCCAACCTCGAAACCGGCGCTCGCAACGACCTGAAGAACAAGGCCGCGGCGATGGGCGGCAACCGGGTTTACCTGCTCACTCAGCGCGCCGGACAGACCGGTTCGGACAAACGCCTGGAGCAAACCAACGTGACGCTTTCGGGCAACGTCTATCACTGTCCCGAGTCCTGAACCGACTCCCTCCCTCTGCTCGCTGAATATCTTTCCCCCCGCCAATAGCTGAGCTGGCAGCGCTATTGAGGGGGGCATCTCCTTGCAACGGATCGCTGGCCAAAGTGCGCTCGAGCATTGTTGGTGGATGGCCGCAATCGGCCATGTCAGACTGCTTGCCGGCTTTTTTACCCCAGGCAAAAGAGCTGCTACTGATGATCAGGATCAAAGGGAATTGAGCATGGAAACAGACCACATTTTTATCGCCGTGAATGATCACGGGCAAGGCGCTGAGGCATTGCAAGCCCTGGGGCTGGTTGAAGGGACACCGAACACCCACCCGGGCCAAGGCACTGCCAACAGAAGGTTCTTCTTGCGCAATGCGTTCATCGAACTTTTGTACCTCACCGATGAGGCAGAGGCGCAAAGTCAGTTGACCGCACCGACACGACTCTATGATCGCCTCAAGGGCGGCGATGCAAACGCCGCGCCCTTTGGCGTCTGCTTCAGGCCCTCCACCGAGGGCGAGACGCCGCTGTTTCCGGTTTGGGAATATCGCCCCCGGTATTTGCCCGCGGCCCTGAAAGTCGAGGTAGGGCAGGCGCCGGTCAGCGAACCGATGTGGTTTTTTCTTGGCTTTGCCAAAAGACCCGATGAGGCGCCGATTGAGCGCGCCCAGCCGCTTGCACATCCCAACGGCTTTCGCGAGATGACCGCCGTGCGCATCACCACGCCGGACCGCCAGGCGTTTTCAGCGGCTGCCCACTGCGCGAACCAGCTGCCGGGATTTGCCCTGGTCCGGGGGGATGAGCACCTGATCGAAGTGCAGATCGATCATGGAGCCAGCGGCCGGCGCCAGGATTTGCGTCCGCTGCTGCCGATGATCATCAGCTGGTGATGCGCTGCTGTGCCCGCTGCTGCGCTCGCTTCAGGAGGGGAGGGACAGCAACCAGGCGCTGAATGTCTTGAATGCCGGAAAATGCTGATAGCGCGCGGCACAAGTCAGGTAGTAGTTGCGACCGCTTTGCGTGGGGCCGAACAGTTTGACCACGGTTCCAGACTCGATTTCGTCCTGCACCAGGATATCGGGAACCAGCCCGATGCCGATTCCTGCGGCCACCGCCTGGATCAGGTGGGCGGTGAGCTCGAAGCTGGGGCCCGTGCGCATTTTCTGGTGATCCAGGTTGTTGAGGTCAAACCAGTCGGACCAGCCGTTGGGGCGAGAAACCACATTCAGCAGCAAATGCTGGGTGATGTCGTCGAGCGATAGCCCGGGGTTGTCTGCCAGGGCTTTGGGGCTGGCGATAACGATCAGTTTTTCTTGCAGCAACAGGTGCGACACGTAGCCCGGCCAATCGCCTTTCCCCGCGCAGATGATCGCCTGCATGTCGCCCATGCTGGATGGGTTGTCGGCATGAATGATCCTTGAATGGATGTGCACCAGGTTCCTGGGATGCAGGGCATAGAACTCATGCATTTTCGGCAGCAGCCATTTTGAGCCGAACGTTGGAAGCACCGCCAGGTTCAACGGGCCATCTTCTTCCTTGAAGGCAATGGTCTGCAGGGTGGCGCTGCGAATGCGGCCCAATGCGGCGCTGAGCTCGTGCTGGTAAAGGGCGCCGGCGGCGGTGAGTTCGATTTTTCTGCCTTCGCGCTTGAACAGCGAGATCTCCAGCTGCGACTCCAGGGCCTGTACTTGTCGGCTCACCGCGCTTTGCGTCAGGGCAAGTTCGTCCGCGGCTTTGGTGAAGCTGCAATGGCGGGCGGCGGCCTCGAAAGCGACCAGCAGGGACATCGAGGGAGTCAGTCGGCGTGGGTTCATTCATAAAGCTCATGCAAATGCTGCAGGTTTTACGTTTGTGTGAAACGTTCTGGCCCCACAGAATCGGAGGTGTGCCCCTTGCCATGAATCAACGGCCGGGGAGTAAGCATACATAACGAGAATGCTCAGATTAGCGGTATCGCCAGTAGGAATTCCAGCATGATTGCCCGGTTGTCTCCCCAAGAAGTCAAAAACCCAGCCTGCGAGTTGTTCCTGGCTCGCCTGGAACAGGAAGGTTTCCAGGGAGAAATCGCTCGCGATCATGGACTGCGGACCGTGCTGGCAACCGACAACTCGATCTATCAGCGCCTGCCGCAAGCCGCGGTGTTTCCGCGCAATGTGCAAGACGTTCAGTTGCTGGCCCGCCTCGCGGCGCTGGCGCCCTTCAGTTCGGTGGTGCTCACGCCCCGTGGCGGCGGAACCGGCACCAATGGCCAGTCGTTGACCAGTGGAATCCTGGTGGACTTGTCACGCCACATGAACGGCATCCTTGAGATCAACGTCGAGGAGCGTTGGGTGCGGGTGCAAAGCGGCGTGGTCAAAGACCAGCTCAATGCCGCGTTGAAACCCCATGGACTGTTTTTCGCGCCCGAGCTGTCGACCTCGAATCGGGCCACGATCGGCGGCATGATCAATACCGACGCCAGCGGCCAGGGCAGCTGCACCTACGGCAAAACCCGCGATCATGTGCTGGCGCTGTCGACCATTCTCATCGGTGGCGAGCGGCTCGACAGTGCGCCCCTGGAGCCTGAGCACTGGCAGGCGCAGGCTCGTCGCGAAGACAAGGTCGGTGCCATCTATCGCTGTGCAGCGCAGATCACGCAGCAGTATGCCGAGCTCATCAAACATACCTTTCCCAAGCTGAACCGCTGCCTCACGGGGTACGACCTGGCGCATTTGCAGGAGCCGGGTGAGCGGCTCAACCTGAACAGTGTCCTGTGCGGCTCCGAAGGCTCGCTGGGGTTCATTGTCGAAGCCACGCTGAATGTGCTGCCCGTTCCCCAGTATTCGATCCTGGTCAATGTGCGTTATGCCGGCTTCATGGACGCATTGCGCGACGCCAAGGCGTTGATGGCGCTCAAGCCCCTGTCCATCGAGACGGTGGACTCCAAGGTCCTCGCGCTGGCCATGAACGACATCGTCTGGCACGGCGTCGCCGAGTACTTTCCCCAGGACCCCGATGTGCCGACCCTGGGCATCAACCTGGTTGAATTCAGCGGCGACGACGAGGCGGCCCTGCTGCAACGGGTGAATGAATTTGTCCTGCACCTGCAGCGTGATGCCAGCGTGGTGCGATTGGGGCACACCCTGGCGGTCGGCGCCGAGGCATTGAAGCGGGTCTACGCAATGCGCAAGCGGGCAGTGGGGCTGCTGGGCAATGTCAAAGGCGCCGCCAGACCCCAGCCGTTCGTAGAAGATACCGCGGTTCCTCCCGAGCACCTGGCCGAGTTCATCGGGCAATTCCGCGAGCTGCTCGATAGCCATGGCCTGGAATATGGCATGTTCGGCCACGTCGACGCCGGAGTCCTGCATGTGCGGCCAATCCTGGACATGAAGGACCCGGCCCAGGCGGCCCTGGTCCGGCCCATTTCGGACGCCGTCGCCGAGCTGACGCAAAAGCACGGCGGCTTGCTCTGGGGCGAGCACGGCAAAGGGTTGCGCTCGCAATATGTGCCCGATTACTTCGGCGAACTCTATCCGGCCCTGCAGGAGCTCAAGGCGGCTTTTGACCCGCACAACCAACTCAATCCGGGCAAGATCGCCACGCCGAAGACGCTGCCCGGCGCCCGGTTGACCCGGGTGGATGAAGTCCAGTTGCGGGGCGAGCTTGATCGCACCATTGATGAGCGGGTCTGGTCGCACTATGACGCCGCCGTGCATTGCAATGGCAACGGCGCCTGCTACAACTTCGATCCCGATGACGCCATGTGTCCTTCCTGGAAAGGCACCCGCGACAGAGTGCACTCGCCCAAGGGCCGCGCCTCACTGGTGCGTGAGTGGCTGCGCTTGCAGGGCCAGCAAGGTGTCGATGTGCTGGCTTGCCAGGAGGCTCTGTCGTCCAGCTCCGCGCTTCTTGGCCTGCCGCGACGTGCGGTGAATACGCTGGCGCAGAAGATGGGCCAGAAAGACTTTTCCCATGAGGTCTACGATGCGATGGCCGGGTGCCTGGCCTGCAAGTCCTGTGCGGGGCAGTGCCCGGTGAAAGTCAATGTGCCGGAGTTTCGCTCGCGATTCCTGCAGCTGTACCACAGCCGCTATCTGCGGCCGCTGAAGGATTACCTCATCGGTTCCCTGGAGTACACGATTCCCTTCTTCGCCCGTATGCCGCGCTTGTACAACGGCATCATCGGCTCGCGGATGGCGGGGGCGGTTCTGCGGCGGGTGGCCGGGATGATCGACAGCCCGCTGCTGAGCTTGCTGAATTTCGATGAGGTTTGCCGCCGCTGGAACGTGCGCGTGGCGTCCCCCGCACTGCTTGAGGGACTGGACCAGGCGCAACGCGCTCGCAGCGTGATTCTGGTGCAGGACGCCTTTACCCGTTACTTCGAAACGCCGCTGCTGGCTGACTGGATCGAACTGATTTCCAGGCTGGGGTTTGAGGTGTACATCGCGCCGTTCGCCGCCAATGGCAAGCCGCTGCAGGTCCAGGGCTTTTTGCGGGCCTTCGACAAGGCCGCGCATTTCAACGGCCGATCGCTGCGCCAACTGCACCGATATCAGATTCCCTTGGTGGGGCTTGATCCGGCGATGACCCTGGTCTATCGGCAGGAGTACGCCAAGACCCTGGGGCAAGATCAAGCGCCGACGGTGCTGTTGCCCCAGGAATGGCTGGTGCAGGTACTGGCGCCATCGACGCTGGGCGCCGATCAGGAGGCTTACCACTTTCTGCCGCACTGCACCGAAAAAACCAATGAGCCGGGTAGCGTGGCCCTGTGGCAGACGATCTTCGCGCGGGTTGGCTTGAAGTTGCAGGTGCAGGCCAGCGGCTGTTGCGGGATGTCCGGAACCTACGGCCACGAAACCCAAAACGCCGCGACCTCCGGGGTCATTTACAGTCAGTCCTGGGGGCCACTGGTGGCCCGTCTCAATGGGACAGGGCGCCTGCTGGCGGATGGCTATTCGTGTCGAAGCCAGGTCAAGCGCCAGGACGGCCAGTCTGTTGCGCACCCGCTTCAGGCGTTGCTGAGGTTGATGCGCGACGCCGCCGGAAGCGATTCGCAACCTTGATCGTGGCTGGATCCATATTCTTTCCGGCGAACCCATGCGCCACAGATCGGCGGCTATGACAAAAGCTCATGGCCGCATGACTTTTAATGGTTACGGGGCCCCGCCAGCCCGGTGCTAAAACAGCGCAAACACAGCTCATCCATAACAACAAAGAGCGTTTGCGCCATGACTCAGTCCCTTACCCTTCACTTGCAGGGCCATCTCTGCAGCCTTCCTCGCTCGCGCTCTTTGAACCCGACTAACGAAACGTAGCGGGAGCGGCACTGCCGATCCCGCGTCATTTCTTTCCTTGTGACCTCAAAGAGTAAACACCCATGCAACCACTCGACCTCTACATCGGCGAGGGCTTCGAAGGCCCAGGCGTCAATGCCGCCCATATCAACATCCTCATCGGGCCGCGCAACGGTCCTGCCGGCCAGGCCTTCGCCAACAGCCTGGCCTCGCCGAGCCAGGGCCATTGCCCGTTCATGGTGATTGCCCGGCCCAACATCCCGGTCAAGCCCATGACCCTGTATGTGAACAAGGCGGCGATTGCCAGCGAGCTGCATGGCAACGCTACCTGGGGCGCATCCCAGGCCGGTATTGCCAAGGCGGTGCTCGAAGCGCTGCTGGACGGCACCTTGCCGGCCGAAGCCGAAGACCACTGGGCAATCGTCACCGCCAACTGGGTCAATCCCGACTGCGATGATCTGGATGCGGTCTACCTCAACAACTACAACGCCTGCCGCACGGCGATCCGCGCGGCCCTGAACGGCAAGCCCGAGCGCGCCCAGTTGGCGGATGTGGTGAATCAGATCAGCAACCCGTTCTACACCCCCAAGGCCTGAGGAGCGCAGCATGCAATACATTCGTCTGGGCCACTCCGGCCTGCAAGTCTCGCGCCTGTGCTTGGGCACCATGAACATGGGCACCCCGGACTGGAAGCCCTGGATCTTCGATGAAAAGCAGAGTGAGCCCATCGTCGCCCACGCCCTGGACCACGGCGTGAATTTCATCGACCTGGCGGATTTCTATTCCGCAGGCGTCGGCGAAGAAGTGGTGGGGCGCATCGTCAAGCGCCTGGCGCGCCGCGAAGACCTGGTGATCACCACCAAGGTCGGCTACGGCACCCGCAACGGGATCAATGCCAGCGGCCATTCGCGCAAGCACATCCTCGACAGCATCGATGCCTCGCTCAAGCGCCTGGGCATGGATTACGTCGATGTGTTCATGCTGCATTACTTCGACGTGAACACCCCGGTGGAAGAAACCATGCAGGCGCTGAACGACATCGTCCGCGCCGGCAAGGCTCGCTACATCGGCGTCTCCACCATGCTCACCGGGCAACTGGCGAAGCTGCTCATGGCCTGCGAGCGCCATGGCTGGGTCAAGCCGATCAACATGCAGCTGCAGCTCAACTGCGCCTACCGCGAGGAAGAGCGGGAGATGATTCCGTTCTGCCGTGACCAGGGCCTGGGCGTCTCGGTGTTCAGCCCGCTGGCCCGGGGCCTGCTCACTGGCGAGCTGCAGTCGACCCGCAACCAGACCGACTTCTTCACCCAGCAGATGTACAGCGACGAGGCCTCGTTGCAGATCGCCCGCTCGGTGCAGCGCGTGGCCCGGGCTCGCGGCCTGTCCAATGCCCAGGTGGCCCAGGCCTGGGTGCTCAAGCATGCCGGGGTCGATTGCATGCTGGTGGGGGCCGATACCACGGCGCAGTTCGACAGCGCCCTGGCGGCGCTGGATACCACCCTGGATGCCGAGGAACTGCACGAGCTGGAGCGCAACTACACCCCCTGCGATGTGATCAATGACTACACCGCCGGCAAACGTATCCTGCGCACGGCCCGTCCGGGGCTGGAGCGCTTTTCCCTGAGCGAGGCCATGGCATGAGCGCATTGATCCGTACCGGTCATTTCATCGATGGCCAATGGTCCTGCGGCGGCGTCAGCTACCCGGTGTACAACCCGGCCAATGGCGAACTGATTGCCCAGGTGCAAAAGGCTGGCGCCGAAGAAACTCGCCTGGCGATTGCCGCCGCTCAGCGCGCCTTGCCCGCCTGGCGCGCACTCACCGCCAAGGAGCGCAGCCAGCGGCTCAAGCGCTGGAGCGAGCTGATGCTGGCCCAGCAGCGGGAACTGGCCACCTTGCTCAGCCGCGAACAGGGCAAGCCCCTGGCCGAAGCCATGGGCGAAGTGGTCTACGCCGCAAGCTTCCTTGAGTGGTTCGGCGAGGAGGCCAAGCGCGCCTATGGGGACGTGATCCCCAGCCACAAGGCCGACGCGCGGAGCATCGTGACCAAGGAGCCGATTGGCGTAGTCGCGGCGATCACTCCGTGGAACTTCCCCCTGGCCATGGTCACGCGCAAGGTCGGTCCGGCCCTGGCCGCCGGCTGCACGATGATTCTCAAGCCCTCGGAAGAAACCCCGCTTTCGGCCTTTGCCCTTGGCGTGCTGGCGGCGCAGGCGGGCATTCCCGCCGGGGTGCTGAACATCGTTTCCGGCGATGCGCCCGCCATTGGCCAGGCGCTGCAGGCTTCGAGCGTGGTGCGCAAGCTGTCGTTCACCGGCTCGACCCGTACCGGCAAACTGCTGATGCGCCAGGCCGCCGACACCTTGAAGAAAGTCTCCCTGGAGCTGGGGGGCAATGCACCGTTCATTGTCTTCGACGACGCCGACCTGGATGCCGCGGTCAAGGGCGCCATGGCCTCGAAGTTCCGCAACACCGGGCAGACCTGCGTCTGCGTCAACCGCTTCTTCATCCAGGACGGCGTGTATGAGGCCTTCACCGCCAAGCTGGCCGAGGCGGTTGCCGCGCTGCGGGTCGGCAGCGCCCTGGACGGCGATACCGAGCAGGGGCCGCTGATCAATGCGGCGGCCCTGGCCAAGGTCGAGGCGCATGTCGGCGATGCCCTGGAGAAGGGCGCCCGGCTGCTCTGCGGCGGTCGTCGCCATGCCCTGGGCGGCACCTTCTTCGAACCGACCATCCTCACCGAGGCCAACGGCGAGATGCTGATCGCCCAGGAAGAAACCTTCGGCCCGGTGGCGGCGTGCTTCCGTTTCCAGGACGAGGCCGACGTGCTGCAGCGGGCCAACGACACGCCATTTGGTCTGTCGGCCTATTTCTACAGTCGCGACATCGGTCGGGTCTGGCGCATGGCCGAAGGCCTGGAAGCGGGCATGGTGGGCATCAACGAAGGGATCATTTCCACCGAAGTGGCGCCCTTTGGCGGGATCAAGGAGTCGGGCCTTGGTCGCGAAGGCTCCCGCTACGGTCTGGATGACTACCTGGAGATCAAATACCTGCTGATGGGCGGCCTCTAGCCCTCACCCCCGCCAATGCAGGCGCTGGCTTGCCAGCAAGCCGGCGCCTGCGTGGTTCGATTCATCTCTTATCCAAGAACAATAAATGGAGACGAACATGAGCGCTGCAACTCTCAAGATCGATGACCTGCCCATTGGCCGGTTCCATCTGAAAATCGCCGGCCTGACCTTCGGCGCGCACTTCACCGACGGCTACATCCTCGGCCTGATCGGTATCGCTTTCACCCTGCTCAGCCCGCAGATGCAACTGGATGCGTTCTGGCAGGGCCTGATCGGTGCCTCGGCACTGATGGGGCTGTTCATCGGCAGCCTGTTCTTCGGCTGGATCTCCGATCACCTGGGGCGGCAGAAGATCTTCCTGGTCAGTTTCGTGCTGATCACCCTGGCCTCGGTGCTGCAGTTCTATGCCGAGACCGCCATGGGCCTGTTTCTCTGCCGGGTGCTGATCGGCATCGGCCTGGGCGGTGATTTCAGCGTCGGCCACGCGATGCTCGCCGAATTCGCCCCGAAGAAGCACCGTGGCGTGCTGCTGGGCTCGTTCAGCGTGATCTGGACCTTCGGCTACGTCGCCGCAACCTTTGTCGGTACCGCGATGCTCAGCCTCGGCGACGATGCCTGGCGCTGGATGCTGGCTTCCTCGGCGATTCCCGCCGGGCTGATCCTGCTGGCGCGCATCGGCACCCCGGAATCGCCGCGCTGGCTGGTCAACCGCGGGCGCATTGCCGAGGCCCGGGCCATCGTGCACAAGCACCTGGGGGCCAACGTGGTCCTCGACGAACAGCGCTCCGGCGAGACTCGCTCCGGCTATGCCGTGCTGTTCAGCCGCGAGTACCGCAAGCGCACCGCGTTCAACTGCCTGTTCTTCGTCTGCATCGTCATGCCGTACTTCGCCATCTACACCTTCCTGCCGTCGATCCTGCAGAAGATGGGCCTGGCCGAGGGCTTTGGCACCGAACTGATGCTCAACCTGCTGCTGATCCTCGGCGCGCTGATCGGTATCGGGTGCACGGTGAAGTTTTCCCGCCGCGGGTTCCTGATCAACTCCTTCATCATCCTCGCGGTGGCGCTGTTGCTGCTGGCGGTGCTGCCGGGTAGCGCAGCCTGGTTGATGGTGCTGCTGTTCGGCTTGTTTACCCTGGTGCTGTCGGCGGTGAGCAACCTGGTGGGGGTGTTCCCGGCGGAGAGTTTTCCCACCGAAGTGCGCGCCAGCGGCATTGGCCTGGCCACCGCGGTGAGCCGCCTGGGGTCGGCCATCAGCACCTTCCTGCTACCGGTGAGCGTGGCCGGGATCGGCCTCAGCCCGACCATGGGCATCCTTGCCGGGATTCTGGCCCTGGGGGCGCTGATTTCCTGGGCCTGGGCGCCAGAAACCAAGTCCTTGACGCTGAGCCAGGCGTGCAGCGTCGGCGCTGCCGACTCGATCAGAAGCGATCTGCCCAAGGCCGCCGCGCCGATCTGATGCCACACCGCACTACCGTTGCAGGAGTCGGCTTGCCGGCGAAGCGGCCCCCGCGTCTTGCATGGCTTGCTGGCGTCTTCGCTGGCGAGCCAGCTGCTACGAGAAGCCGACTCAGGGATTGCTCACCAGGCTCAGCCACTGGGTGAACAATTGCACCTTGGAGAGCCCCTGTTTGTCGTTCGCCACGTCCAGCCAATAGCCATAAGGGCCGATCACCTCCACCGGGGTGATCGGCAGCAGGCGTCCGTCCGCCAGCTCCCGTTCGATCATCTGCCGGTCGATCACCGCCAGCCCACCGCCGGCCAGCGCGGTGTGGATCACCTGGTCCAGGGTGCTGAACTCCAATCCCGCCCGGGCGTCGATGTCGTCGCGGCCCATGCTCGCCAACCAGTTCTCCCAGACCTGTAAACGCTTGTCGCCATGGAGGATGTGCAGCAGGGGAAAGCGTTTGAGGTCCGGTGCCTGGCCGTTGCTGAACAGCTCCGGGCTGGCCACGGCAATATGCCGTTCCATCACCAGCAATCGGCTCTGGCCATGGGCGGCGGCCTGCAGGCCGAAGCGGATCTCGCAGTCGACTTCGGCCGGGCTGTCGTGGCTGTTGTGCTGGGTCACGCTGAGGCTGATATCCGGGTAGCGCTGGCAGAAGTCCCGCAGTTGCGCGGACAGCCAGCGGGTGGCCCAGGTCGGTGGGGCGAGGATGCGCAGGCGCTGGCGCAGGTTGGGCACGCGCAGGGCTTGCAGGGCGCGTTCCATATGATCGAAGGCCTGCCCCAGATTCGGCGCCAGGGCCGCGCCGGCTTCGGTCAGCGTCAGCCCTTGCGGGGAGCGGCTGAACAGCGCCACACCGAGGTAGTCCTCAAGTTGCTTGATCTGTCGGCTGACCGCGCCCTGGGTGACGTTGAGCACCACAGCGGCCTGGCTGAAACTGCGGTGGCGGGCGACTTCCTCGAAGACCCGGAGCGTGTTCAGAGAGGGCAGTTGGCGCATGGCGGGCAGACTCCGCACCTGGCGCCAGGCAGCAGCGATCCGCGTCTGGCGGGCTGAGTGCTGGAAGTGGCGGGGCAGGTTTATTGTTGTTGTAGGACGCTTATTGGCGCGCCCATCTTACCCTGTGACCGCCCTCTGCGGGCACGGGCTGAGCCGCGAAGGGGACCGCCAGATCGCCTTCGCCGGCAAGCCGGCTCCTGCAGAGAGATTCACATCTTCCTGCCAACCGCAGGAGCTGGCTTGCCAGCGAAAGGGCCGGCAAGGATTCAGAAGTAGTAGCCGATATTCACATACACCTGGTTTTCCCACTGGTTGCTGCCACCGGCTCCCAGGCTCTGGGCATAACTGCTGCCCCCGATGTACGGATCGTTCTTGCCGAACAGCCATTCGGTGGCAATCCACAGCTTGCTCAGCGAGAACGAGCTGCCGAGGATCATTCGTTGGGAGGTTTTATAGGCGCTGGCGGATTTGTCGAACGCGCTGTAGTTGGCGTACAGCTTGACCCCGCTGAGCTGGTCGAACAGGTATTTGCCGTCGACGTCGTAACTCAGGTCGGCGACGTACAGGTTGCCGCGACTGGCGACGTTGAAGGTGCCGTCGTAGCCACCCAGGGAGACCAGCTCGTCGGTGCCCGGATTGCGCGGCGACATCTGCTGGCGCGCCGCCTGCAATTGCACGCCCCACGGGCCGTTTTTACCCAGGTAGTGAACCGCCATGGCATTGCGTCGGCCGTCGTTGCCGGTGTCGTTGTTCTTCAGGGTCGAGGTCAGCCCCGAGACTCCGACTTCCGAGGCCCAGTCACCCAGCTGCACGGCCCTGGCCACGCGCAGTACCAGGGTGTTGCGTTCGCGGTTGTGGCTGCCGTCGGCCACGTAGCTGTCGGCCGAGGACACCACGCTGGAGTAGGTCCGACCGTTGCTGGTGCCCTTGCCCTGCCAGGCTGGGCGTAGGTAGTAGCCGGCCTGGAGATTCCAGTCCGCGCTTTGCTGGATGTACTTGGCTCCGACCTGTTCGATGTCCTCCAGGCCCACCACGTTGCCCAGGGTTTCGAAAAAGGTGCTGCCGAAATACGGCTGCAGGCCGAAGGGGATCTGGTTCAGGCCGACCTGTACCTGCTGCTCGGGGTTGAACCGGTAGCCGATCCAGGCGCTTTCGGCGAAGGCGACGTCACCCACCTTGTCGGTGTAGCGGTAGGGGTAGGCACCACCGTAAAAGCGGTACTTGGCGGCGCCGATCCAGGTGTCGGAGCTGTACTTGGCACTGAGGATCGCAGTGTCGAAGTTGAAGGTCTGGATATCCCGGTCCGGGTCGTAGTCCCAGCGTGCGCGAACGGCGCCGCCCAGGTCCAGGTGGTCGCTGACTTGCACGGCCAGGGCGGGGGTGGCGAGGCTGCCCAGCAGGGCCACGTTGCACAGCAGGGCGGAGGGTTTTTGAAGCATGGGGTTTTCTCCCGGATTGTTATTGTCAGGTGCGATCAACCCGGCCGCGGCAAGGGCAGCAGCCAAGGGGGGGAAAGGGCTTGCAGAACTGCGAGCGCGGTGGCTTCAGCCAGTGGCGCGCAGGGAGGCGAGGAGGAGGTGAGGCATGGGCGCTACTCGTTGTTGTTTTTGTGAAGTAGCGGCAGTGTTGCCTTGCGCCCTTGGCTCGACAAACGATTTATTCATTGCCCAGACGTGAGTAAAACGAATGTTAGTCAGATAGATTCCGCCTGTGATGGCATGCGATGCTCTGCGCCTTGTGCAGCCGTTACAGAGAGACTGTCGTGAAACGCAAGATGCCTGCGCTCAATGCGCTCAAGGCCTTCGAGGTCGCCGGCAGCACCGGCAGCTTTACCCGGGCCGCCGAATTGCTCAACGTCACCCAGAGTGCGGTCAGCCGCCAGGTCCGGCAACTGGAGGAACAGCTGGGGGAAAGCCTGCTGCAACGGCGCCATCATCACCTGGAGCTGACCAGCGCCGGGCGTGTGCTGCTGCGGGCCCTGCACCAGTCCTTCGACAAGATCGAGCTGACGCTGCGCGGCATCGCGCAGAAATCCCATACCAATCGCTTGCACCTCAACGCGCCACCGACCTTCGCCAGTCGCTGGCTGCTGCCGCGCCTGGGGCGGCTGCGCGAGCAGCACCCGGAGCTGGAGCTGAGCCTGACCACGCGTCTGCAGGACAGCCTGGCGGAAACCGCGACCCTGGATTGCGCGATTCGCTTCGGCAACGGCGAGTGGGACGGCCTGGACAGTTCGCTGCTGTTTCAGGAACGGCACATCGCCGTCTGCGCGCCTTCGCTCCTGGCCCGGGAGTCCACGGATCAGGGCATCGACCTCGGCCGCATGACCCTGTTGCATGTGTTGGCCCGGGAAGACCAGCGCTACCTGACCTGGAAGCACTGGCTGGATGCCGCGCGGATCAGCGGGGTCGATACTCAGGGCGGCTATGAGTTCGATCTTCTGGACCTGGCCATCCATGCGGCCACCGATGGCCTGGGAATCACCATTGCCGACTGGCACATGGTGGCGGCGGAACTGGCGGCGGGGCAGTTGACCCAGGTGCATAACGTGCATGTGGAAGGTCACCAGTCCTACTGGCTGGTGACGCGTCCGGCCCAGGCTCCGTTGCCGCAGTTGCAGGTGTTCAGCCAGTGGCTGCAAGAGGAAGTCTGGCTGGCGCAGCGCCAGCTTGAGCCCTCCACAGCCTCCAGGTCGCTGGGCTAGAGGCCGCGCGACCGCCTTCGTCGGCAAGCCGACTCCTACCAAAGCCCACCTGCACAACCTGCGTAGGAGCTGGCTTGCCAGCGAAGAGGCCCGTCAGGCCACCCTCATCAGTGCGTCATAACCTGCGTTTTTCGCATGTTAGTCCGCGCGATTAATCGTTTGTCCTTGTCGTGCCGGACGACAAGACTGCCAGCACTCACATAACAACAACCCGAGTGCCCAGCCATGCCGTATCCGATCCTTGCCGATTGCCCGTCGCTGCCCTTCTTCGGCGTTTCCCAGCCTTGCCCGCACGTCATCGCCATGTTTGTGGATCGCTTTGCTGTGCCCGCTCGACCACGCCAGACCCTTTGACCGCCGGGCCTGGATCGCCTCCAGGCTGCCTGCGCCATTTCTCTGCCAACGACGGGGCAACCTTCATGCAACTTGAACAGAATTTTGTTAACGGCGACTTCATCAAGCCAGCCAGCGGCGCATCCATCGCGGTTTATGACCCGGCCGATGAAAGCCTTGTGGGGCATGTTTCGGCCGCCACCCAGGAAGAGGCCCACAGTGCAGTGACCGCCGCCTGCGCGGCACAGAAAAAATGGGCGGCGCTGACCAGCATCCAGCGTGGCGATTATCTGCGTGTCTTGGCCGACGCCCTGGAAGCCCGCGCCGATTCCATTGGCCAGGCGCTGGCGGCCGAGTCGGGCAAAAGCCTGGCGGACGCCAGCAACGAGGCCCGCTACGCCGCGCAGATCACCCGTTATCATGCTGAGTGGGCGCGGCGTATCGAGGGCGAGATCATTCCCAGCGACAGCCCCGACGAGAAGCTGTTTCTGCACCGCGAAGCCATTGGCGTAGTGGCCTGCCTGATCCCGTTCAACTACCCGGTCTACACCCTGCTGCGCAAGGTCGCGCCCGCTTTGATCGCCGGCAACACGGTGGTGGTGCGCCCGAGCAACAACACGCCGCTTTCGGCCTTCGAAATCGCTCGGGCGGTGCAGCAAGCGGGTTTGCCGCCTGGAGTGGTGAACATTCTGACCATGGACCACGCCACCGCCGCCACGGTCTGCACCCACCCGGCGGTGGGCATGATCACCCTGACCGGCAGCGTCAATGCCGGGCGTATCGTGCTCGACTACTGCAAGACCAATATCGCCAAGCCATCGTTGGAACTGGGGGGCAAGACCCCGGCGATCATCGAGCCCGACGCCGACCTGGAGCAGGCCGCCAGCGCCATCGTGGCTTCCAAGACCACCCACTGCGGCCAGTTGTGCACGGCGGTGGAGCGGGTCTATGTCCACGAAAGCGTGCATCAGCGCTTCCTGGCCCTGCTCAAGGAAAAAATCGCCGCCGTGCAGTTCGGCGACCGGCGCCAGGACCCAAGCCGCATGGGGCCCCTGGTCAGCGCGGCGTCCCGGGTCGCCATTGATGGCCTGGTGCAGCGAGCCGTCGCGCAAGGTGCGGTGCTCGAAACCGGCGGTGTGATGCCGCAAGGGCCAGGGCATTTCTATCCGCCGACGCTGCTCAGCAACTGCCGCCAGGACATGGAGATCGTGCAGGAGGAAATCTTCGGCCCGGTGCTGCCGGTGCTCAAGTACCGGGATATCGATGAAGCCCTGGCCTTGGCCAATGACCACCAGTTCGGCCTGGCCTCGGTGCTCTACACCGAAAACTACCGCACCGCGATGAAAGTCGCCGGGGCCATCCAGGCCGGCGAGCTGTACGTCAACCGGACCCCGGCCGATCCCTATCAGGGCTACCACGCCGGCTGGAAACGCTCAGGGCTGGGCGGTGACGACGGCAAGCACGGCATGCTCGAGTTCACCCAGACCCGCCTGGTGGTCATGCCTTTCTAAGGCAGTTGCAAGTCATCAGCCGCAAGCCACAAGCCGCAAGCAAGAGCAGCGCAGTCGTTCTTGCCGCTTGAAGCTCAAAGCTTGCCGCTGCCCCACTAATAATAATGAGCGGCGCCGGATACCGGCGCCCGAGGGCATCGTTATGTCTAAGCATGCAGCCGATCTGATCTCGGCTCAGGATTCTGCCGGGTTGCCAGCGAGCGACAGTGACAAGGGCAGTCGGTACTTTCAACTGATGCTGCTGGTGCTGGCCGCTGGGGCGATCTACCCGATCCTCTACCTGCGCCAGGTCTACCAGACCACCATGCTTGAGGTGCTGCACATCAACCACAGCGAGCTGGGCTACCTGTACTCCATGCTCGGGACCATCTTCCTGGTCAGCTACCTGCCCAGCGGCTGGCTGGCGGACCGCATCGCTCCGCGCTTTCTGATCTTCTTCTCGCTGGTAGCCACCGGCGCCCTGGGTCTTTGGTACTCCACGGCGCCGTCTCTGACCTGGCTGATGATCATCTTCGGCTGCTGGGGGCTGACCACCGGGCTGACGTTCTGGGCCTCGGTGCTCAAGCGGGTGAAGATGATCGCCCGCCACACCGAGCAGGGGCGTTTCTTCGGTATCCTCGACGGTGGCCGTGGCCTGGTGGAAGCCTTGCTGGCGACCCTGGCCCTGGGGCTGTTCGCCCTGGCCACCGAGACTCGCGGTGAGTCGTCGGCCGAGGGGTTCCGGCATGTGGTCTATCTGTATTCCTTCACCTGCATTGCCATCGGCTGCGTCCTGGTGCTGCTCAAGGACCCCAAGTCCATGCAAGACACGGCGCCGGTGGAGCAGGGGCGTTTCAACCTGTTCAGCGACCTGGCGACCCTGGTGAAGATCCCCGAGCTGTGGCTGGTGACCGCCATCGTGTTCTGCGGTTACCACATCTTCTGGGCCACCTACAGCTTCTCCGACTACCTGCAGGGCAATGGCATGACCGCGGTCATGGCCGGCACCATCACCACCATCAAGTTGTGGATGCGGCCGCTGGGAGGCATCGGCGGCGGCTGGCTGGGCGACCGTTTCTCGAATATCTCGGTGCTGATCTTCGCCCTGTTGCTGGCCACCCTGGGCATCGTCGGGCTGATCCTGTTTCCGGCGTTGGGCAGCCTGGGGCTGTTGATTGCCACGGTGATCTTCATCGGCCTGATGACCTACGCCATCCGCGGGCTGTACTGGGCAATCCTCGATACCTGCCGGATTCCCTTGCGCATCACCGGCCTGGCCATCGGCATCGTCTCGGTGGTGGGCTACCTGCCGGACGCTTTTATTCCGCTGATCAACGGCTACCTCACCGAATATTTCCCCGGGGCCCTGGGCTACCGCCTGTACTTCGGCTACATCGCCGCGGTCGGCGCCCTCGGCACCCTGGCCGCGATCGCTTTGCGCGCTCGCGTCAAACGTACCCAACAGCATTTGCAAGCAGGAGCCTGAGATGAAAATCGTCGCCCTTGAAACCCATATCGTTGCTGTTCCGCCACCGCATATCGGCGGCATGTACTGGTTGTTCGTCAAGCTGCGCACTGCCTGCGGCATCGAAGGCGTGGGCGAGATCTATGCCGCCACCTTCGGTCCCCAGGCAATGCAGCCGATCATCGAGGACGTGTTTCAGCGCTACCTGCTGGACCAGGATCCGCACCACATCGAACGCTTCTTCCGCCAGGCCTATTCCAGCGGTTTCACCCAGCGCCCGGACCTGACCATGATGGGCGTGGTCAGCGGCCTGGAAATGGCCTGCTGGGACATCATCGGCAAGGCGGCGAACAAGCCGGTGTATGAGCTTTTGGGCGGCAAGGTCCACGAACGCCTGCGCTCCTACACCTATCTGTATCCGCAGAACAGCCGTGGTGAATACGACTACGACGATCCGGACCTGGCCGCTGAATGCGCGGTGCAGAACATGAACCAGGGCTTCACCGCGCTGAAGTTCGACCCGGCCGGCCCCTACACCGCCTACTCCGGGCACCAGCTGTCGCTGGAAGTGCTGGAGCGCTGCGAAACCTTCTGCCGCAAGATCCGCGAAGCGGTGGGCAATCGCTGCGACCTGCTGTTCGGTACCCACGGGCAGATGGTGCCGTCCTCGGCCATTCGACTGGCCAAGCGCCTGGAGCAATACGACCCGCTGTGGTTCGAGGAGCCGGTGCCGCCAGGCCAGGAGCAGGCCATGGCGCAAGTGGCGGCCAAGACCAGCATTCCGATCGCCACCGGCGAACGCCTGACCACCAAGTACGAGTTCTTCAAACTGCTGCAGGCCGGTGGTGCCTCGATCCTGCAGATGAACGTGGCGCGCTGTGGCGGCCTGCTGGAGGCGAAGAAGATCGCCAGCATGGCCGAGGTCTACTACGCGCAGATCGCGCCGCACCTGTACAACGGCCCGATCGGCGCGGCGGCGAGCTTCCAGCTGGCCACCTGCACGCCGAACTTCCTGATCCAGGAAAGCATCATGACCTGGGGCGGCTTCCACGCCGAAGTACTGACCAGGCCTTTGCAATGGGAGGACGGCTACATCATCCCGTCCAGCGAGCCGGGCCTGGGGGTGGAGCTGAACATGGACGTGGTACGCAGGCACTCGCCCTACAGCGGCGAACGCCTGCACCTGCAAATGGCCGCGAGCCCGGTCGACGTCAAGGACACCTCCCCGGCCAAGGGCTGAGCACTTCCCGCCCGGTGACGGGCAGGGCATGGGCAGCCATTGCGGCTGCCTTCAATACCATCTGAGCGGTAACCCTGCATGACATACGACTACATCATCGCCGGCGCCGGCGCCGCCGGCTGCGTTCTGGCCAACCGGCTCTCGGCCTCGGGCCAATACTCGGTATTGCTGCTGGAAGCGGGCGGCAAGGACTCATCGTTCTGGTTCAAGATTCCGGTGGGTTTCGCCAAGATGTACTACAACCCGCGTTTCAACTGGATGTACTACAGCCAACCGCAGAAACAGCTCAATGACCGGGCCATCTATGCTCCTCGGGGCAAGGTCCAGGGTGGCTCCGGCTCGATCAACGCAATGATCTACGTGCGCGGCCAAGCCCATGATTTCGACGACTGGGCGGCCGACGGCAACGACGGTTGGAGCTTCGACGAGGTGCTGCCGTATTTCCGCAAGTTGGAGAGTCACCCTCTGGGGGACAGCCCGTATCACGGCGGTAGCGGACCCATCCGCATCACCCCGATGCAGGGCCAG
The DNA here is from genome assembly GCF_003225665.1 of Pseudomonas sp. TKO26. Taxonomy (NCBI): domain Bacteria; kingdom Pseudomonadati; phylum Pseudomonadota; class Gammaproteobacteria; order Pseudomonadales; family Pseudomonadaceae; genus Pseudomonas; species Pseudomonas sp. TKO26. The sequence continues at coordinate 34,761 of NZ_QKLN01000016.1, read as the reverse complement.
ACTCACCCCATCTGTGATGCCTTCCTCAAAGGCTGCGAGGAGCTGGGCTACCCGCGCAGCGAAGATTTTAATGGCGCCAGATTCGAAGGCGCGGGGATCTACGACGTCAACACCCGCAACGGCCAGCGCTGCTCCAGCAGTTTTGCCCATCTGCATCCGGCGCTGAGCCGGCCGAACCTCAAGGTCGAGCATTACGCGCTGGTCGACCGGGTGCTGTTCGATGAGCAAAAGCAGCGCGCCACGGGGGTCAGTGTGACCCAGCACGGAGTGGTCCGGACCTTCAGCGCCAGCAAGGAAGTGATCCTCTGCGCCGGCGCGGTGGACACGCCGAAGATCCTGCAACTGTCCGGGGTGGGTGATCGCGAGTTGTTGGCCCGGCACCAGGTTCCGCTGGTGCGACATCTGCCGGCGGTGGGGCAGAACCTGCAGGACCACCTGTGCGTCAGCTACTACTACAAGGCCAATGTGCCGACCCTCAACGACCAGCTCAGTTCGCTGTTCGGCCAGCTCAAGCTGGGCCTGCAATACCTGCTGACCCGCAAGGGCGCACTGGCCATGAGCGTCAACCAGGCCGGTGGCTTTTTCCGCGGCGACGAAGGGCAGGAGCACCCCAACCTGCAGCTGTATTTCAACCCGCTGTCGTACCAGATTCCCAAGAGCAGCAAGGCCAGCCTCAAGCCCGAGCCGTACTCCGGCTTCCTGCTGTGTTTCAACCCGTGCCGGCCCACCAGCCGCGGCAGCATCCGGATTGCCTCGAAGAATCCTCGGGATGCGGCGCTGATCGACCCCAACTACCTGAGTACCGACAAGGACATTGCCGAGGTGATCCAGGGCAGCCGCCTGCTGCGCAGGATCATGCAGGCCCCGGCGCTCAAGGGCATCACCCTGGATGAAGTGCTACCGGGGCCGGCGGTGGCCAGTGATGAGCAGATGCTGCAGTACTTTCGCGAGAACAGCGGCTCGATCTACCACCTGTGCGGCTCCTGCGCCATGGGCCGCGACGAGCAGCGCGCGGTGGTGGACAAACGCCTCAAGGTGCATGGCCTGGCCGGGCTGCGCATTGTCGATGCCTCGATCTTCCCCAACGTCACCTCCGGCAACACCCATGCGGCGGTGCTGATGGTGGCGGAGAAGGGCGCTGATCTGATTCTTGAGGATACCTCTCGATAGACCAGCGCATGAGTTGGCGCGTCTGCGTGGTTGCCGGCCAATGATCGTCCATTCAATGGCCGCGCCCTGTTTGATTGATCCGCTTGGCTTCAATGCTGCAGTTGGGCCGATGAAAAGCCGTTGCGCTGAAAGAACCGCTCCAGCTCCCGGGGCTGGGGCTCGACGCCGGTGAAGATCTGCAGGTATTCGGGGATGTAGCGCATGCGCTGCGCCAGGGGTTCCTGGGTGTTCATGCTGATGTAGCCGATCTGGGTCAGGTAGATCGAGCGCGCGCGGGTCACGGCGGCGTCATGGGCGAAACCGAAGCGGTCGAACATGCGTGCCAGGGCCTGCACCCGCAGGGCGTCGGCTTCGCGGATGTCCTGCGCCACCTCGGGGGATTGCAGGGCCCAGCTGCGCATCGCGAACTCGAATTGCGAATCGAACAATTCGCTGTTCAGCCAGCAGTCGAAGACGTTGAGAATCGCCTCGGTGATGGATTCGGCATAGGCCTCGGACTGGGCCACCAGGCTCAGGGTGTTCTTGTTCTTCCACAGGTTCACCAGGGCGTCGAGCAGGGCTTCGCGGTCCTGGAAATACCAGTAGAAACTGGTGCGCGACAGGTTGAGTTTCTTCGCCAGCGGCATCACCCGCACGGCATCCACCCCGGATTCCTTGAGGCTCTCGTAGGCCGCGTTGAGCCAGCTCTCCAGAGAGCCGCGGCCGCCTGCTTCGGCACTGTTGCTGGTTGCTTTCATGGGGCGCTGTTTCCTTGTCCATTGGGCCTTGACGGCGGTGAATATACACCACTGTCCACGTTATTGACACTTGTGTACATTGAGGTCTATGGTCTGCCTTGCCTGATGACCTGTATGCGAGACCGATATGAAAAACGATCCGCTTCTTCAGCCTTATCGCCTCAAGCACCTGACGCTTCGCAACCGCATTATCACCACCTCCCACGAGCCGGCGTACCCCGAAGAGGGCATGCCGAAAAAATTGTACCGGGCCTATCACGTCGAGCGCGCCAAGGCTGGCGTGGCCATGACCATGACCGCAGGCTCGGCGGCGATCTCCCGCGACAGCCCTCCGGTGTTCAACAATATTCTGGCGTACAAGGACGAAGTGGTCGGTTGGATGAAGGACCTCACCGACGAATGCCACGAGCATGGCGCGGCGGTGATGATCCAGCTCACGCACCTGGGGCGCCGTACCCGTTGGGACAAGGGCGACTGGCTGCCGGTGGTGTCGCCTTCGCACAATCAGGAACCGGCGCACCGGGCCTTTCCCAAGAAGCTGGAAATCTGGGACATCGAACGCATCATCGGCGATTACGCCGACGCCGCCGAACGCATGCAGGCCGCCGGCCTGGACGGCATCGAACTGCAAGCCTACGGCCACTTGATGGACCAGTTCTGGTCGCCGCTGACCAACGAGCTGGCGGGCGCCTACGGCGGTTCGCTGCACAATCGCCTGCGTTTTACCTTCGAGGTGCTCAGTGCCATCCGCCAGCGGGTGGGGCCGGAATTCATCGTCGGCATCCGCTACACCGGCGACGAGGTCCTGGCCGGTGGCCTGGAGAAAGAGGAAGGCTTGCAGATTTCGCAGCTGCTCAAAGACAGCGGCATGGTCGACTTTCTCAACGTGATTCGCGGCAATATCGCCACCGATGCCGGGCTGACCGACATCATCCCGATCCAGGGCATGCGCAACGCCCCGCACCTGGACTTTGCCGGGGAGATTCGCGCCCTGACCGGCTTCCCGACCTTCCATGCGGCGAAGATCCCGGACGTTGCCACCGCCCGCCACGCGATTGCCTCGGGCCTGGTGGACATGGTGGGCATGACCCGCGCGCACATGACCGACCCGCACATCGTGCGCAAGATCATCGAAGGCCGTGAAGAAGAGATCCGCCCTTGTGTCGGCGCCAACTACTGCCTGGACCGGATCTACAACGCCGGCGCCGCCTACTGCATCCACAACGCCGCCACCGGGCGTGAAACCAGCATGCCGCATGAGGTGCCCAAGGCTGCGCGACAGCGCAAGGTGCTGATCATCGGTGCCGGCCCCGGCGGCCTGGAGGCGGCGCGGGTAGCCGGCGAGCGCGGGCATGAGGTGCTGGTGCTGGAGGTGGCCGACCAGCCCGGCGGGCAGGTGCGCCTGACCGCGCAGTCCGAGCGGCGCAAGGAGATGATCAGCATCATCGATTGGCGCATGGCGCAGTGCGAGCGCCTGGGCGTCAAGTTCCGCTTCAACACCTGGGCCGACGCGGCGATGGTTGTCGATGAAAACCCCGACGTGGTAATCGTCGCCACCGGCGGGCTGCCGCACACCGACGTCCTGCAGCACGGCAACCAGTGGCTGGTGTCGAGCTGGGACATCATTTCCGGCGACGTCAAACCCGGGCGCAACGTGCTGGTGTATGACGACGCCGGTGATCACGCGGGCTTGCAGGCCGCCGAGTTCATTGCTCGCAGCGGAGCCAGGACCGAGATCATGACCCCCGACCGCGCGTTCGCGCCGGAGGTCATGGGTATGAACCTGGTGCCCTACATGCGCTCGCTGCAGCGGCTGGATACCACCTTCACCGTCACCTACCGACTCAAAGCCGTGGAGCGCCAGGGCGAGCAATTGCTGGCGACCATTGGCAGCGATTACAGCGACCTGGAGAAGACCCGGCTGGTGGACCAGATCGTGGTCAACCATGGCACCCGGCCTCTGGACGAGCTGTATTTCGAGCTCCAGCCCCAGGCCAGCAACGAGGGCGCCGTGGAGTACCGGGACCTGATTGCCGGCAACCCGCAGCGGGTGCTGAGCAACCCCCAGGGGCGCTTCCAGTTGTTCCGAATCGGCGATGCGGTGTCATCGCGTAACACCCATGCGGCGATCTACGACGCCCTGCGCCTGGTCAAGGACCTCTAGCCGCCTGTTGCCGTGCCCTGAACCATAAGAAAGACAGCCGTCATCCGTTTTCCAGGTCTTTAAGTCACTGCCCCGAATGTTGGTCCGATTGGTTTTGATTAACGCAAAACTCTTCCCCACGGAGGTTGTTGCATGCACACGGATAATGATTTCACCGAGCTGCTCAATGCTGTATCCCCAAGCCCGTTGCGCTATCGCAGCGATGCCGGCGTCACCGACCATGCCTTGGCCCCGGTTGATCACCACCTGCTGGCAGCCTATGCCGCGATTGACCGGCCGGCGCTGCGCCAGTACCGCCTGGAGCGCATCCGCCAGCAATTGCGCAAGCACGATTACGCCGGCGTGCTACTGGCCGACCCGATCAACATTCGTTACGCCACCGATACCAACAACCTTGGCCTGTGGGTGATGCATTCCCCCAGCCGCTACGTATTCGTGGCCACCGATGGCCCAGTGGTGCTGTTCGAGTTCAGCAGCAGCCGGCACAACAGCGAGCCCATCGAAACCATCGACGAGATCCGTCCGGCGATCCCCTGGCTGTACTTCCTCGCCGGCCCGCGGGTCGAGGAAAAAGCCCAGCGCTGGGCCCTCGAAGTGGCTGATCTGATGACCCGGCATGGCGCTGGCAATCGGCGCCTGGCGGTGGACCGCTGCGACCCCTGGGGCGCGGAAAAACTCAAGGCCCAGGGCATCCAGCTGTTCGACGCCCAGCCGCTGATGGAGCAGGCGCGGCTGATCAAGTCGGTGCAGGAGATCGCCAGCCACCGGGTGTCGATGGATGTGTGCGACCTGGCGATTGCCCGCATGCGCGCCAGCCTGGTGCCGGGCATCACCGAAAACCAGTTGTGGAGCATCATGCATGGAACCAACGTCGCCCATGGCGGGGAGTGGGCCGAAAGCCGCCTGCTGAGCTCAGGGCCGCGCACCAACCCCTGGTTCCAGGACGCCTCGGACAAGGTCATCGAAGCCGGCGAGATGGTCTGTTTCGACACCGACATGGTCGGGCCGGGGGGCTATCTCTCGGACATCTCCCGCAGTTTCATCTGCCCCGGCAAAGCGCCGACGGCGGCCCAGCGCGAGCTGCTGGACATCGCTTCGCAGCAAATCAGCTGCAACCTCGATCTGCTGCGCCCGGGGCTGTCGTTCCGCGAATTCGCCGAGCGCTGCTGGCCGGTGCCCAAAGCGTTCGAACACAACCGCTACATGATGATGCTGCACGGCGTCGGCCTGGTGGACGAGTACCCCAGCGTGGCCTATGCGGTGGATTTTGCCGAGTGGGGCTATGACGGCCATTTCGCGGAAAACATGGTGCTCTCGGTGGAGAGTTACATCGGCGAGCAAGGTGGCCATGAAGGCGTGAAGCTCGAAGAGCAGGTGCTGATCAGCGCGACTGGAGCGGTCAAGCTCTCGCGCACCCCGTTAGTCGACGACGATCGATAACAGCGGTTGTTGCCTGATTCTTGCAGGCATGGCGTCTACCCTGTCCGGAGAAAAAACAATGAGCAGCATGACCGTGATCGACAGCGCCACCCTGGCGCCGCGCCCGGTGGCCAGTGCCGAACCTTTTCTGCGCCTGGAGGCGATTCACAAGCAGTTCGGTCCTTACCCGGTGTTGCACGACGTGTGTTTCGAGATGGCTCAAGGCGAGGTGGTGGCGATTATCGGCCCCAGCGGCTCCGGCAAGAGCACCTTGCTGCGTTGCATCAACCAGCTGGAGCCGGCGACCCGCGGCCGGGTCAGCATGGGTGGGGTGCATATCGAGGCCGGGCGCCCGCTGCCCAGGAGCGAGTTGCTCAAGCTGCGCCGGCGCATTGGCATGGTGTTCCAGTCGTTCAACCTGTTTCCCCATCTCACGGTGCTGCGCAATGTCAGCCTGGCGCAGATCCGCACCCTGGGTCGCAGCGCCGAGGAAGCGGACGCCCGTTCTTTGCAGTTGCTCGACCGGGTGGGCCTGGCGGACAAGGCCAACGCCTACCCGGCACGTTGCTCCGGCGGCCAGCAACAACGCATCGCCATCGCCCGGGCCCTGGCGCTGGAGCCGGAGCTGATGCTGTTCGACGAGCCGACCTCGGCCCTGGACCCCGAGCTGGGCCTGGAGGTACTGGCGGTGATGAAAGAGCTGGCGCGCGAGGGCATGTCGATGCTGGTGGTGACCCACGAGATGCACTTTGCCGAGACCGTTTCCGACCGCGTGGTGGTCATGGCCGAAGGACGGATCATCGAGCAGGGGCCCAGTGCCGAGGTGATGCGCAAGCCGCAGCATGCGCGGGTGGCGCAGTTTCTCCAGGCCGTGAGGAATCGCTGATGCTGGATATTCTATTGGTCCTCCTGCACGGCGTGCCCTGGACCCTGAGCGTGACCCTGGGCGCCTTCTGCATGGGCGTGGTGCTGGGTTTTCCACTCTGCGCCCTGCGCCTGTCGAAGCTGAAGTCGTGCCGTTGGCTGGCGGCGATGCTGGTGCTGACCTTGCGTTCGATTCCGCCGATCGTCTGGCTGTTCTTCATCTTCTTCGGCATCGGTGGCGGCTACCTTGCCTTGTCGCCGTTCGCCGCCGCGGTGCTGGGCCTGGGGCTGATCACCGCAGCGCACATGTCGGAGGTCTATCGCGGTGCCTTCGCGGCGATTCCCCAGGGGCAGTTCGAGGCGGCGCAGGTACTCAATCTTTCGCCGCTCCAGGGATTTTTCGATGTGCTGCTGCCGCAATTGGTACGCATCGCCATTCCCACCTCGGCCACCTATGCCATCGGCTTGCTCAAGGACTCGGCCGTGGCTTCGACCATTGGCGTCGGTGACGTCAGCTTCCAGGCCTATCAGTTGTCCCAGCAGACCTTTCAGGGACTGGGGGTGTACAGCGTGGCGGCCCTGGTCTACCTGATTCTCAGCGTGCCGGTGGCGCTAGTCTCGCGTTGGCTGGCGGCCACCCTGAAGCAGAGGGTGGCCCGATGAACGAGATCCTGACGATGTGGCTGACCTGGTTTCCCGAACTGTGGAAGGGCTTTGTGCTGTCGATGCAGGTCACCGCCGTCAGCCTGGTGCTGGGGGTGGTCCTGGGCTTGCTGCTGGCGCTGGGGGTTGCGGCAACCCGTCGGGTGGTGCGCTATCCCTCGCTGCTGATTGTCGAACTGGGGCGCGGCGCGCCAGCGTTGATCCTGTTGCAGTACGTCTATTTCGGCCTGCCCTCGGCCGGCCTGACCCTGAGTTCCTTCTGGGCGGCGGCCGTGGCGTTGGCTTACTGCACCGCGGCCTACACCAGCGAGATCATCCGCGGCGGTATCGAGGCCGTGGCCCAGGGGCAGAACGAGGCGGCCGAGGTGATCGGCCTGAACCGCTTCGACGCGCTGCGCTTCATTATCCTGCCCCAGGCGCTGCGGGTGGCCCTGCCGTCGTTGCTGGGGTTCTCGATCATGATGTTCCAGGCATCGTCGTTGTGTTTCACCATCGCGCTGCCGGAGCTCGTCAGCCGCGCCTCGGCCATCGGTTCATCGACCTTCGAGTATCTGCCGGTGCTGACCCTGGCCGGCCTGATGTATGCCGCTGTCTGTGCGCCCGCGACCCTGGGCGTGGCGGCGCTGGAGAAAAGACTGGCGCCCAGCCAGCACGCGTGACCCGTTCGTGCCGTCTTTCGGCTGCTGTTCCATTGACGCAATCCAAGCACAGGTGAAGCCATGATCCGCTCATTCAAATGCATTACCCGTTGGGTATTCCTCTGTTCCACCCTGGTGGGCGGCTCGGCCCTGCTCGGTGTACCCCTGGCCTTGGCGGACTGCAAGCCGGCCCACCAGTTCACCACCCTGACCCCGGGGGTGCTGAGCGTCGCGGCCTGGGTCTTTCCGCCCTATTCGATACCCGGGCCGGGCAACCAGTTGAGCGGGATCGATGGCGAAATCATCAAGCGTATCGCTGCCAGGGAGTGCCTGGACATCAAGCTGACGGTGGTCGACCCGGCGGCGGTGATCCAGTCGGTGATCGCCCGGCGGGCCGACGTCGGCATAGGTGACTGGTACCGTACCGCCGAGCGCAGCAAGGCCCTGGGCCTGTCCGCGCCGCTGTACCTGGACATGATGGGGATTATCTCCAGCGAGGGGTATTCGACCATCTCCGAGCTTGAAGGCAAGCGCATCGGCACGGTGCAGGGTTACCTGTGGGTCGATGATCTGAAAAAGGCCTTTGGCGACAACCTGGTGCTGTACCCCAACCCGGTGGCGATGGCGCAGGACCTGGCCTCGAATCGGATTGCGCTGGGCATCGACAGCTTCGCAGTCGGTGTGGCTTCGCAGCAGAAGGGCGCTTACCAGGGCAAGCGCATCAAAGTCTCGGAGCCTGATCCTCGGGTCAAGGCCACCTTGCAGCCGGGGCAGTCCGGTTTCCCGCACACCAAGGCCAATGTCGCGCTGGGGGTGGCGTTGAACGAAAATATCCAGGCCTTGCACGCGTCTGGGGAAATTGCCGAGATACTCGGCGCGTTCGGCCTGGATAAACAAGCCGCCAACGTCGGTACGCCGCGCCTGGTGGAATGACCTGGCCACCAAACACGCCAGCCAGGCGGCCGGCGCGGGCTTCAGGCCAAGTGCACCAGACTGTTTCGCGGTAGCCTCAGGGAGTCGTCCATGCAAGCGAGCGCAGCGTTCAAATGCCTATCGCTGGCAGAGGCCAGGGCTTTTGCCCAGGGCTGCTGCCTGAGCGCCGGCAGCAGCCGGGAAGTGGCTCGGGCCCTGGCCGAAGCCACGGTATCGGCCCAAGGCCACGGACTGGCCAGCCTGGGTTTCGAGCATCTGCTGGATTACCTGGAAGGGTTCGCCAGCGGGCGCATTGTCGGCCTGGCCGAGCCGCAGCTGACTCAGGTGGCGCCGGCGATGATTCGTTGTGATGCGCGCCAGGGCATCGCGCAATTGGGGTTCGACCAGGCCTTCGCTGCCTTGCGCGACAACACCAGGCAGTTGGGCATCAGCCTGTTTGCCCTGCACAACGGCTTTACCTGTGGCGAACTGGGCTATTACACCCGGCGTCTGGCTGGCGAGGGGTTGGTAGCGCTGGCCTTCTGCAATGGCCCGCCGTTATTGACCGTGGCCGGCCAGCGCCAGCCGATGTATTCGACCAACCCCCTGGCGTTCGCCGCCCCCTGCGGTGACGGGCCTTCGCTATTGATCGACCAGGCCAGTAGCGCCACGGCCTTCGTCAACATCCTCAAGGCTGCCGAGGCCGGGGAGGCGATCCCCCAAGGCTGGGCAGTGGATGCCCAGGGCGCTGCCACTCTGAGCGCCCGGGAGGCCATGCACGGCGCCTTGCTGGCATTCGGTGGCAGCCGCGGGGCCAACATTGCCTTGCTGGTGGAAGTGCTGGCCGGCGGTGTTACCGGGGCCAACTGGTCGCTGGATGCGCCCGACTTTCGCAGCGGCGGGCAGTCGCCCGGAGCAGGGCTGCTGGTGATCGCCATCGCCCCGCACCTGCTCGATGAACAGTTCGAGAACCGACTGGGACAGCAGCTGCGGCGTCTGCAACGTCTGGGCGTCCACCCACCCGGACGGGCCAAGCAGCAAGCCTGGGTCCGGGCGCAAAAAGAAGGGATTCGCTTGCCCATGGAGCTGTATCGGCAGCTAGGGGACATGTTTCGGGTTTAGCGGCAGTGGCCTGCTGACAACGGATGGTGCTCAGAGCCTGGCTGGTAGCTTTAACCGGGCACACGTCGACAGCGGTGGTGATGGTGTTCATCGCGGGGGGTCTTGAAGCCGACCGAGGGGCAGAAACGCTGATCGCTTCGGACGCCCATGCTGACTGTTTGAGCAATGAGTGCAGACCGTCGACGGCTTGAGCGATGGCCGGCAGCATGTTGATGCTGGAAGGGGCGCCATCGAGCTGGCGCCCACCGTGGTTGCTGACGATCAGTGCATCGGCGCCACTGGCAACGGCCAGGTGTGCGTCCTCAACATCGAGAATGCCTTTCAGAATCAGTGTTCCGCCCCAGCGATCCTTGATCCACTTGATGTCGTCCAAGCGTAGCGTCGGGTCGAACTGCTCGTAGGTCCAGTCGGCCATCAGCATCGTCCTGGCGGTGATCCTGGCGTCCTGGGTGATCGGCCACGCGGGCGGCAACACCTGGGGCCAGAGCCTGGATTTCGCGTTGCTCTACATCATGCTGGCCCTGGGGCTGAACATAGTGGTCGGCTATGCCGGGCTGCTGGGCAAGGGCTTTATCGCTTTCTACGCGGCGGGCGCCTGCCTTGTGGCACTGCTGTCCCCGCCGCACCTGTTGACGCAGTTCCCGGCCCTGGCCGCGCCGACTCCCTAGTCGTCAGAAACCGTAGAGCTGTGCCGGGTTGTCCACCAGGATCTGCTTGATCAGCGCGTCATCGTTTTCAACCCAGTCGAACAGCATCTCCAGCAGGCTGGCGTCGTTGGGCATTGGCACCGGTATGCACGGATGCGGCCAATCGCTTGCCCATAGCAGGCGGTTCGGGTTGGCCTCGATCAGCGCTCGGGCGTAGGGCGTTACGTCGTCGTAAGGGAAGTCCTTCGACGCGGTGAAGCGATAGGCGCCGGAAAGCTTGACCCACGCCCGGCCTTCTTTCAGCAGTCGCAGCAGGTCGATGAATCCCGGGTGGCTCAGCCCGCAACTGGTGGGCATGTGCCCCATATGGTCGATGACGACTGGCACGGGCAGGCTGGCCACGGTTTCATACAGGTCGGCGAACTCGGTGATATCGATCAGCAACTGCAGATGCCAGCCAAGTGGCGCGACTTTTTCCGCCAGCGCCGCAACATCCGATACCTCAACGCCACTCTTGAAGATCAGGTTGACGCGCACGCCGCGGACCCCGAGGCGATGCATCGCCCGCAGGGTTTGGGTATCGGTGTCGGTATCGATCACCACAACGCCGCGCAACGCACTTCCGCCTTCTTTCAGCGCCGCCAGGGTGGTGCTGTTATCCGCCCCATAGACACTGGGCTGGACGATGACCGCGCGACTCAAGCCGAGGGTTTTCTGGACGCGCTGAAAGGCCTCCAGGGGAGCGGGGGGCGGGGTGTAGGAGCGGTGAGGGGAGAACGGCTGCCCATGCTCGTCACCAAAGACGTGGAAGTGGCAGTCGCATGCGCCGTCCGGCAAGCTGCGTTGCAGTTGGCGAGGCTCGGGATCCGGGCCTGCGCACTGCGGCGCATACGTCTCGCCCAGCGAACTCATACGGGTGATTTCCCAGCCTTGCAATCCGCGCAATCCATTGCGCTCGGCGGAATTGATGATTTGTTGCCAGGTGGCGCGCCTGGCGAGATCGGGGTCGCCGAGTTTGATGGCGTCAAAGATCGCCTGATGTTCGGCCAGCAGCGTTTCGCCGAGGTCGCTCGAACGCACCAGGCGGTTCTCCAGCAAGGCCGCTTCGTAGACGTGGCTGCAGAGAAAGATGATGAAGTTGCGAAAGTAGTCATTGCCTGTGGCGTCGGCAATGGCGCGCTTGAACTGCAGGCTGTGCTCCAGCATGTCCTGACGGTTTTGCAGGCCGGCGCGCAGGGTGTCCAGTGCCGCTGCGATCTTGTTCAACTGATTGAGCGAGCGGCGTCGGGCGGCCATGGCGGCGGCGGCGACTTCGAGGTCCAGGCGCAGTTCGTAGAGCTGACGCAGCTTGGTGCTGTCTGTCAGTTCCTCCTGAGTAATGCGGAAGCTGCTCTGGTTGGCTTCGGTTGCAACAAATACCCCAAGCCCTTGGCGACTGATGACCAGGCCGGCCGAATTGAGCCGGGCCACGGCTTCACGCACGACATTTCGGCTAACGGCGAAGGCTTCGGCCAAGCGACTTTCAGTGGGGATGCGGTCACCGGGACGGAGTCGGCCTTCACGTATTTCACTTTCCAGATAACGAAAGATCTCAACCGAGAAGTGATCACGTCGGCCAATTGCTTTTATAGTCATTTTACTCAGTCATCGAATGTCGGTTTCAAACGCTTGAAACGTAGAACGCCCGCGTAACGAACGATACGCGGGCGTTACTCTAACAAATGATGGCTCGCTCAGTGCAATTGCTTGCCCTTGGTTTCCGGGAGGAAGCAGGTCACCACCAGGACCAGGCAGTAGGCACCTCCGGCGAACATCGCAATCGCCGTGCCCAGGCTGTATTGGGCGCTGATAAAGCCGACCAGTCCTGGAAACAGAGCCCCCACCGCTCGCCCGAAGTTATAGGAGAACGCCTGGCCGTTGGCCCGTACTGCCGAAGGATAGAGTTCCGTCAGAAAGGCCCCCATGCCGCTGTAGATACCGGAAGCGGCGAATCCCAAGGGAAAGCCGAGAATCAGCATCTGGGTATTGGTCAGGTTCAGTTGCATGTAGCAGATCACGCTGATGCCCGACAGGACGGCGAAGAGGATGAAGTTGGCGCGGCGCCCCAGCCGGTCGGAGAGGAAGGCGCCGCACACATAACCGAAGAACGACCCCAGGATGACCACCAGCAGATAGCTGCCGGTGCCGAAGACTGACAGGCCCTTCTCCAGCTTCAGATAGGCCGGCAACCATGTGGTGATCGCGTAGTAGCCACCTTGTACCCCCATGCACAGCAGGGCCGACAACAGAGTGGTGCGCAGCAGCGAAGGGGAGAAAATGTGCCAGAAGGCCACCGTGTTGCCTGTTTCGCTCTGGTGCTTTTTGCTCTGCAGGAACACCTCGGGTTCTGGCACGTATTTACGAATGTAGAGCACCAGGAGCGCAGGTGCGATGCCGATCCAGAACAGCGAGCGCCAGGCAAGGTCTTCAGGAAGGTAGCTGAAGGCCACTGTGTAGAGCAGCGCGGCCGCGCCCCAGCCAATGGCCCATCCGCTCTGCACGATACCCACGGCCTTGCCGCGATGTTGCGCTCGAACCATTTCGCCGATCAGCACCGAGCCCACGGCCCACTCGCCGCCAAACCCGAGTCCCTGCAGTGCGCGAAGAACAAACAGCTGTTCGAAGTTTTGCGCGAAGCCGATCAGCACCGTGCAGATCGAGAACCACAGAATGCTGATCTGCAGCAGCCGCACCCGACCGTAGCGGTCAGCCAGAATCCCCGCCCCCCATCCGCCAATCGACGAAAACAGCAAAGTCACGGTGCTTAGCAGCCCCACTGATCCCTTATCGATGTGCCAGAGGGTCATCAAGGAGGCGATGACAAAGGTGAAGACCATGAAGTCCAGGGCGTCCAAGGCCCAGCCACCAAATGCCGAATAAAAGGTGCGTTTTTCAACGGTATTAAGTTCGCTAAACCAACTCATTATTGTTCTCCGTGCGGCACCTTGGTGCCGCTGGGTTATTGTTTTTGTTATTTGAAGTCGTACAGAACAGCGGGGTTGTCGACCAGGATGCTCTGTCTTTGGCGTTCACCGGGCGCCCATGAGTGCAAGCGATCCAGTAGTGAACCGGTGTCGGGCGTGCTTGGGAGCGCTACGTGAGGCCAGTCGCTGCCCCAAAGCATTCGTTCGGGTGCGACGCTCAGCAAGGCATGGGCCAGCGCATCCGTATCGGCATAGTCCGGATGTTGCTCACTCAGGCGATAGGCGCCCGACAACTTGACCCACCAACCGTGTTGCGCCACGTTTTTCAGCAGCAGCTCGAACCCCGGCTCCTTGACGCCCAGGTGGGCCGGGAAGTGTCCGAAGTGATCGATCACCACAGGGCAGGGCAGCTTGGCCATCCGTGCCTGCAGCTCGCCTAACCGCCGGACATCAATCAAAAACTGCAGATGCCAGCCCAGCTCGGCAACTCGATGGGCGAGGGGCTCCATCAAGTCCAGGTTCACGCCTCCGCGAAACAGAACGTTGATGCGAACGCCGCGCACACCCAAGGTGTGCATGTGCTCCAGTTCGTCATCGCCGATTCGTTCGTCGACTACCGCGACTCCCCTCAGTCGATCGCGGTGACGTTGCAACACCTCGAGCATGTAGCGGTTATCGGTGCCATAGATGCTTGGCTGCACCAACACTCCTCGCTGCATCCCGGTCGCCCGCAACATGTCCAGATACAACGCCTCAGGTGCCGGAGGCGGGGTGTAACTGCGCTCTGGTACCAGGGGATAGCGCTCAAAATCAGCACTTATTACATGCGCATGGGTGTCGCATGCACCTGCCGGTAGCACGAAGCCAGGCGCTCGGATTTTTTCTCGCGGGGCGGCACAGGAGGGCGACCACTGTGTGGCGGATTTGGGGTGAGACATGGATTTCATCTCCTCGACAGCTCTTCGCACGCCTTGGCGGTTGAAGAACAGTACTTGTCGGTTGTTGGTTGTAGGTTGTCCAACAAGTGCTGGCATGTTGAGTTTTTGCCCTGGCCTTGTCAATGCGCGCAGGTGGGGATTTTGTGCGGGTCAGGTAAATGCGATCGGAAGGTCTGGCCAAACATGCTGGACACATCGATGTTGCGCCAGCGCAATCATGCCGCCATGCAGCGTGATGCACGGGTGGGTCCCAGCCTTAGCCCATTCCCCTTGCCATGGCGGGAGAGCGGATTTTTTTGCCGGATTGATATCATCTTGCTACTTTTTTCTAGGGGCATTCATGCCCCTCTACGTAATGCTTGGAACAAGGAGTGTTCATGCATGCGCCTTCCTGACTCACAAGGTGTCAGGTGCACCTGATCTCCTTGAATCGGTCCAGTCGTCCAGTCGTCCAGTCTTTTGTTTTTTGTTCGTCCTGATGTATCGGCGTCGGGACGGGACCTTTCATGGCCCAAGCCGGGTCGCAGGAGCATCAGATGCAAGAAAAACTGAGCAATGGATTGCAATGCTTGTTTGAAAAGAACAAGGGAGTCGACACCCTCTATCTTTACAACGACAGCAAGTCTGTAATCAAAATCAAGCAGTTGCGCTTACGGAACAACGTCTTCGTCGGCGTGGGTACACCGAGCAACCTGACCAAAGATACAGTCGACTGGCTCACCCGCAATTCACTGCCGGTCGATAACGTCGGTAATGCGCAAAAGATCCAGTTTTTACGTTCAAAGCTCCAAGTCGATTTCAGCGACCTGCTAGACGTGAAAAAAATATGGTCTGTCACCGAGCTGTACGACAACTATTTCTGTGCCTGGGACGGCCTGAGCCACGGCAGTTGCTTGCGCCAGGACTTAGGAGACCATTACGAACTCACCTGGAACTACCAGGAGCCTCAGGTTATCGGTCCCTATGAGCAGGTTGCGTTGTCCTATGCCAACTCGTTTTACGGGTTGCCCATCCGATCGGCGATCGCAGGGGTGCAGTACTTGCCTCGGGTGTTCGTTCAACTGGATGTCGATACCAGTGGCGTCAAGGGTTTAAGTGCCAAACCCGAAGAGGCCGATTTCCAGGAAGTCCAATTGGACGCGGTGATCCTGCAAAAGGAGGGGGGCGAGCGCCGAGTTTTGGACCGGAACATGGCCGACAAGGCCAGATCGTCGGACCTGACCCGACGTTTCGTCGGTTATTACGCCAACTACTTCATGTATGAGCGTGATTACTTTGTCACCGATATCCCGATCGACCATATCAATTGCATTTCCTACGGCATGATGAGCGTTCAGGAGGACGGTAGCCTGTGCAGCAGCGATGAGTGGTCCGATAACTTCCAGGTAGCAGCGCTGCAGTTCATGAAGCAGTTGAACCCCAGCTTGCAGGTTTCCCTGATCGTCGGTGGCTGGCCCAAGAGTCCGAGCGTCACGTTCAGTACTGCCCCGAGTTTCCCGAGCAAACAGTCAGTTGAGGAAGGCCACTTTCGGATCGTCCAGTTGGAGCAGAAGAATCAGTGGGAAGTGCTCTACAGCAGGCCGTCCACTCCCACGCTCCCCGGGGCCGTCATCTCTTTGCAGATCGATAGAGAACCGGAGCCGTACTCATATTTCGCTCTGGACCCACAACGTCTGTTCGACGACAGCGCGCCCAAGCGCGGGTTGTATGCCTGGCTGACAAAGCATGGCGCATCCTACGAGGGATGCAGCATCAACCTTGCCGATGAGAGTCAATACCAGAGCAGATACCAAACCGCCGATCAGTCCATCCTGGACGCTGATCTTGAGCTGATGTCGTTGCTGGGCAAGGCTTTCGACGCGCAGTCGTCCATTGCGCCCTTTGCCATGCAGTTTCGGCAGATATCCAGAAATCCCGCCCAACGCGAACGCCTGGCACAATCGGCAGCCACTGCCTTGCGTACCCTGGGCTTCGATGGTTTTGAGGTGGACTGGGAGTACCCGCTGGTCGAGGATGGCGACGGTTACCTGGACTTGCTGTGCGAGCTGCGTAGAACCCTTGGCGACAAGCAACTGGCCGTTGCGGTCCCCTGCGCGCCGGACAAGATCAGCCGCTTGACCGAACGCCAATGGCGCGGTTTGGGTGATCAGGTCGATCACGTCAACGTGATGAGCTACGACTACCACGGCAGTTGGTCGCAGGTATCGTGGTTCAACGCGCCCATGGGCATGCCCGATCCGGCGGCCGGGGGCAACCGAGTGCCGGAAAATCAGCGTACCTACTGCCTCAATGAGACGGTCAGGATTTTCCTGCAACTGGTGGCGCGAAATTGCCTGACGCGCCGGCAACTGACGCTGGGCCTGGCGGGTTATGGCCGTGCGGTGCAGGTCGAAGCTGTCAATGATGACAACAAAGGCCTGCTCTGCCGCATAGAGGGGCGAGCCTCACCGGGTGAGCCGTTTTATCGAGAAATTGTCGCCATGCGCGAAGCGGGTGGCTACAAGCGCAAGGAGGGAAACGCCCCCGCGCTTGGCTGGCCCGGCATGAAATTCGTCAGCGAAATGGACCCTTTCGCGCGCTCGCCCTATGCCTACAGCACCCTCAGCGGTGTGTCGCTGACTTATGACGATCCGCGTTCCCTGCGCGAGAAGGTTCGCCTTGCCCTGGCGGAGCAGTGGGGCGGTGTGATGATCTGGGACCTGTCCGACGATGTGCCAGTCAGCCACCAAGACTCGTTGATCGCTGCGGTGTCGGACGAGTTGCGTCAGTGCCATCCGGCAACTGCCGTGACGTTCTGCGAGCAAGAGCAGGACCCATGGCTGGTGGCGGCTCGCAAGGACGAGCCGGTGGTGGCACTGACCCTGGCGAGCCGGGTGGTGGAATACGCGGCACAACCGGCCAGCCATGCCCAGGATCTCGGATTTGAATCCATTGAGGCCTTGGCCGCGCTACCAGGCGGCGCCGTTGCGGCGATCAGTGCGGCAGGTCTGCACCTGCTGACGACGCAGTATCAAGGCTTCGAAACCCAGTGTACCTTGGCGTTCGACAAGGCTGTAACGGGGCGGACGGCCTCCTTGCCGTTGAGCGATGGTCGCCTGCTGTTGCGCCGCGCAGACGGCACTTTGTTGGTCCTGCGTCTGCAGGATGGTCAGTGCCAGAAGGAGTTGGAGCTGGCCGGGAGCATTCATGACATGAGTTGTGTAGGCCCGAACCAGATAGCGGCGTTGCAGGGACAGAGCTTGCTGGTCTGGACCTTCGACGCATCGTGCTTCCAGCAAATCCATCGAGTCGATCATTCCGCGCAGTTGGTCGCGTTTGCTCCGCTGTCCGGCGGTCAGTTGCTGCTGGTCAGCAACGATGGCGAGGCATTTCTCTGGACGGCCGAGGCCAGTGGTTTGCAACCCTTGAGCCTGACCATGGGCATCGAGGTACCCCGGTTGCTACGCTTGCTGCCGGACGGGCGCTTGCTGGCATGCCTTGGCAGCGGGGCTTTGCAACTCTGGCAGGTGGCGCGCGATGACGGACGACTCCAGGCACTGGAGGTGACCGTTCAGCCCTGGAATGGCATCGCCCGCGATTGGTTGGACGTGGCCGTTCTGCCCAGCGGCGGTTTTGCCCTGCTGGATCGCGAGCGACTGGTGCTCTGGCAGGCGAACCCGAGTACGCGGATGTACGAGGTGATCCAGCAGATTGTCGTGCCCGGGGCCAGCGCCCTGGCACTGCTGCAGGACGCCAGTCTGCTCGTGGCCCAGGGCCAAAGCCTGCAACGCTTGGAGTTTCCAGGCTGGCCCAGGGTCCAGGCCGCGCGCCGCACCCCTTGGCAAGTCACCGACAAGGATGGGCTGACCGCATTGCACTGGCTGGCCAAGGGTACCCGTACCTCCAGCCTGGAGCAGTGGCTGGCCATCGGCGCGCCGGCGGACTGGTGGTTGCCCGGTACCGACAAGACCTTGCTGGCCGAAGCCATGCGTGCCGGCCGCCCCCAGGCCGCGGCGATGCTGCTGAGGGCGGGAGCTCCGTTGTGGCAGGCGGAGCACGCCGCCAGCCATGGGCAACTGCTGAATGCCGAGCTGCTTGCCGAGTTGTTACCTGCTTCACTGATCGCGGCCTTGCCGGCGGAAAATCGGGTGGCGCGAGTCAAGCCTGGCTTCGATCTGTCGCAGTTGCCGAGCGATTGCCATGACTTGTTGACGGGTTACCCGTTGCTGACCGGACGCATGGCCATCTGTGTCTACCTGCTGGTGCCGCTCCTGGCCAGGCAGTTGCAAAATCTGCTGTCACATTTCGAGATCGATGATGACTGCCTGACCGAGCTGCGCCAGGAGTGTCCGCGGGTCGTTGCACAGGTGCAGCCCCTGCGCGGGCGCGGCTTTGCTGACGAAGCGAGCTTGCGCCTGGCCCTGACACAGCAGTTGGGGGAGGCGGACCCTGGCGCGTTGGATGCGGTGCAGAACGCCTGCCGCCGAGTAAAACCGCAGTTGGCCGGGGAGGGGCGTTATGACCTGGCGATCTTCGAGCAAGGCGTCACGGTGCTGCAGCGGATTCTCGATCAGGCCCTGGAACAGCCGCTGCTGGCTCTCCAGCGCAAACAGCTGCTGGAGCAGTTCGTCGAGCTGGCAGCGCCACAACCTGGCGACCTGCTGAACATCAAGGCGGATGTGTGTGCTGCGGACCTGCCCGCGGCGACCATCGACTTTCTCACTCTCTACCCGCGTGCAACTGCGCAGATGGCCGAGCAGCTCAAGGTCTGGAGTCCTGCCTTGGCGGATCTGATCACCGGCTTCAGCGTCGGGAGTCCGCAGCCAGTGGCGATGGCGCTTCCCGACGAAGCCATTGACCGCGCCCACCAGGCGATGCGCCAGTTGCTGGTGGCCGTTGTACATCCCGCCATGACCCAGGCCCGGGCCGCAGACTTCCTGGCACGTTATGCCAGCGCACCCTGGTCACCACGGGTCGATCCGCTGGCGCAGCCCCTGGCCTGGGTCAACTGGGCATTCGATCCGCCTTTGGGTTCGTCGGTCACTCGTGAGCAGGGCCAGGTCGCGACCCCGTCTGGCACCGGCTCTGCTTGGGATGTGCCGGGGCAGGCATCCGGCGTTAGACCCGCGCAACAGTCAACGCCTGGATCGTCTGCCCCCGATCTGGACGATCATCGCGGCTATATCGCCAAGGTCAGGGCGGCCGGGGACGCGATGGCGGAAAAATCCAAGCCCGGCAAGGATTACTTCGCCGACTACAAGGAGAGCAAACGGGCGAAAGTGGAATCCGCTCACCCCCTGACCGAAGAAATCCGCTCCTTGAAGGACCACGTTGCTAGCCAGTACAGGGAGCTGAATGCTCAGAGCGAAGATCTGCACAAACTGGACACCCTTTCGCTCGATCGCCAGTATCAGTTCGTTGCGCAAAAGCGCGGGATCCAGCCGGACGCCGGTCTCAATGAGGCGCAGCAGCGGGCGCTGGTAAATGAATGGAAGGATCAGGAAACATTTCAGATCGAACGCGGAGTGGAAAGGGCCGACGCTCAGCGCAAGCAACTCAAGAACCTTGAAGCGCGGCGCACGTTCGAGGTCAATGCCGATCCTCGCATGGAGGCCATAGCCAAGCGCGAGGCGTCGCTGAACAAGCTTAACAGTGGCCTGGACAACACCCGTGAGATTCTTCAAGGGGTACAGGCAATCAGCAAGTTCACGCGGATGCTGTCCAACCATTTCCTGGGCGACTCCGACGCTGGCGAGATCGTCAACAAGGTGTTGGACTACGTCGACCTGGCGATCAACATCGCTGTGGTGGCAATCGATGCGGTCAAGTCGATCGCCAATGCCTTCTCTTCCGGGGGCGGCATGGGGGTGTTCGGTGTGGTAACGGCTGTAGCTAATCTGGCAGCCAGCATCTTCGGCATGTTCAATCCGCAACCCGACCCCTATCTGGAGGCGGCCAAGGCCATCTCCGAGCAGATCACCCAGATGTATAACGTGATGAACCAGCGTTTTGATCAGGTCATGGAGCAATTGCAGAACATGAACCAGAGCCTGAGCTGGCAGATGAATGTGTTCAACCATCAGGTCGACGCCCGTTTTGATGGCTTGCAGCGTCAGTTGGACGACATGTCCGTGTCCTTGACCCGACAACTGCAGCAACTTGACGCGGCGCTGGTCAGTGGCCTGCGCATGACCCGTCGGGAAATTCGCGACTCCACTCAGCAGGTGTTGGCCAGCATCGTCTGGAGTCACGATGATCTGGTCAATCGGATGGAAATGGCCAATCAGGGCTTCAAGTCGGATCTGCAAGGGCTGAATGCCTTGATGAGCACGCAGTTGCTGGCCGATCTGAATGAAATTGACGTGATGATCGCCAACGCCGAGCGTGAACATGGCAAGGCTGCGGCACTGGTTGCGTTGCAGAACGATCCCGCCCGTCTGCAGCAGATGCGCGACCGCCTGGAAAGCGGGATCCGCAACAAGCTGCTGGCCGGCGGTATCAGTCGACCGCTGGCCAGCCTGTGTTTCGACAGTTTCGAGAACGCTGAGGTGATGAACATGGCCCGGGTCATGGCCACCGATCACTTCGCAGAGTGCTTCGCGTTCTACTACGCCTCCCAGGGCGCGGACAGCCGGGACCATTCCAGCAAGGTGTGGAACTCGACGGCGGTGGCATTTCCCTTGAGTCGACGTTTTCTGCGCTTGCAATCCTGGTATGCGCGCTGGCTGGAAAATCCGCTGAGCATCATGGCCGCAGTGGCGGAACTGGTGGATGCCCCGGTGGCCAGGTCACGGCAGTTCCTCGTCGGCCTGCAACAGGACAAGGAGTTCTTCTCGCGCTTGCTCGACCGCTATCTGGAGCGCGCGCTGGAGCTGCTGCGAGCCTGTCGCGGGGTGACGGTTCGCGAGTTCGGCCAGACGCTGCGCCTGCCCTCGTCGCTATTGACCGATACACCGGCCTTGCTGCCGCTGATGTTCGACCGCTTGCCCCGCCTGGGGCTGAGCAATCTGGCGCTCGATACTCTCGAATCGAACCGGCCACAGCGTCGCGATCAGGACATCTCGGCCTTGCAGGCTTACTTCGATGCGCCCGCGGGCAACTGGCGCTTGCAGAAGCTGTGTCGCACCCTTGTCTTGGGACACGCACTGAACGCCTGTGAGTTGCGCTTGGACGGTGATGACTCGACGCGAGCGCTGGTCATGCGTTACGCCGGCAAGGACGTGTCGATCGTGTCGATGAGCGTCCAGGATGATCGGGTGCTTTCGGTGGCTCTGCCGTCGTGTGATAACGGCCTGTTCGTGGCGCTTGGCGAAGACTGCCGGCAGATCCAGCAACAATGGATCGCCGCCTATAATCGGCGCATCCCCCAGGACTGCTCCGCCGAGCTGAAGGCACTCGATGCCAGCATCTCGCAGCTGGCCCTGTTTCTCGGCCTGGCTGGAGCCACTGCGCAACAGATCGAGCAGGTCCTGGGACTGTGCTGGAACAGCCAAAGCGTGGTGGCCTACCTGGAGGCGCAAGCCGAGTTGACGAGCTTGGGCAAGGATCGCCTGTCGCCGCCACTTGCGCTGCTGGCTGCGTATACCGACCAGTTGTCGAAACAGGCGCAAACCCTTGTCGAAAGTACACTAGCAGCGCTCGCTGCCCGCCCGTCGAGCGACGATGAACTGCCAAGCTTGCGCGACAGCCTGCTGGCGCAACTGGATCTGCTGGAGCAACAGGCAAAGGACTTGCGCGGTGAACTGGCCGGTAGAGATCTGAGTGATGTTCTACGGGCTCATGGGCTGGCCGAGGAAGACGGATTGTTGCGCCTGCCATTGGCGCGACTGCGCGAAGGCATGACCTTCGAAATGACGCCCGGGATTCAATTGCGCGAAGGCTGTCGACTGACCCTCGCCGGGAGTGGCCGCTTCGATCTGACTTATACCGACGGGGTTGGGCGCGCGGTGGTGCAGAAGGTCGACCTCGACGACGCGATAGCGCAGATCGACCTGGTGAGTGCCGCTGGCCAGGAGAACCTGGCGGCCCTTGGCATCGGCGTTACTGCGCAAGAGCATCAGGATGTCTGGCTCGAAGGCATCTGGATCAAGGAGGCTGAAATCCGCGCGAGTTGATCCTCTGGCATGAGAGGGCGGATTCGATGCGCAAAGGGTGGCGAGTACAGGTCTGTGCTCGCCGAGGTCAATGATGGGAGTGTTTGCCGTGCAACCGGTCGCCAGAGTTTGTCCTGCACGCAGGTCCATTGGGCATGCAGACGAGATTTTGGCACTAGCGCCGTGAGGCGGCATGCCGACCTTGCGTATGCCCACGCCTCAAGGTTGAGGCTGGGCACCTTGCCATCAAAGACTATCCGGATCGCCAAAGAACATCTGAATCCGCGAACGCAACCAGCGTTCTCCCGGGTCGTTGTCCTGGGAGCCGCGCCAGGCCATGTGCAACTCGAAGCTGCGCACCGGCAGGGGCGGGTCTTCAGCACGTACGCCGCCAGCGGCGGTCAGGGCGTCGGCGGTGTAGTCGGGGACGGTAGCGAGGATGTCGGTGCCGGCCAGCAGGGTGCTCAGGCCGTTGAATTGCGGCACGGCGAGTACCACGTGGCGCTTGCGTCCGAGCTTCTCCAGTTCTTCATCGATAAAGCCGCTCAGGTCCCCAGCAAACGACACCAGGGCATGGGGGCGGGCGCAGAAGTCGTCCAGGCTCAGGGCGCCCGGAACGGTGTCGGCGCGCAGCAGTTTCGGCAGGCTGCGGCGCAATACCTTGCGCTTGGCGTTGGCCGGCAGGTCGGCGGTGTAGCTGACGCCGATGGAAATTTCACCGGAAGCCAGCAGCGACGGCATCAGCAGGTAGTTGGCCCGGCGCACCACCAGCACGATACCCGGGGCTTCGGCCCGCAGGCGCTTGAGCAGCATGGGCAGCAGGGCGAACTCCACGTCGTCGGACAGGCCGATGCGGAACACCGCGGTGCTGGTGGCGGGATCGAATTCGGCGGCGCGACTGACGGCGGTGGAGATCGAGTCCAGGGCCGGCGAGAGCAGGGCGAAGATTTCCACCGCCCGGGCCGACGGCTCCATGCTACGACCGGTGCGCACAAACAGGGGGTCGTCGAACAGATTGCGCAGGCGCGACAAGGCGGCGCTGATGGCCGGCTGGCCAAGAAACAACTTCTCGGCGGCGCGGGTCACGCTGCGTTCGTGCATCAGTGTTTCGAACACGATCAACAGGTTCAGGTCGACACGACGCAGGTCATTACGATTCATCTGGAGTCCTGGCAGAGTCAGCGAACTTGACGGGAGCGACCCTTTGGGTAAAAAGGTCGGCGTGAATCTTACGGGTAAAGGCTGGTACTCTGCACCGGCTAAATGTTGTTTGTAGTCAGGCCGCGCACGGGAAGTGCTGTCCGCCCCGCTTAGCAAGGGCACGGAATCAATGACAGACATGTCGACTATTAATAGGCACTGATAGTCTTGCTTTCAAAGCCCGGATAAAGTTCGCGGCATTAGAGGTTAATTTGACGAGGTTTGCGATGTCCCGCACGATTCGTTTTCACAAGTTTGGACCGGCCGAGGTGCTCAAATGCGAAGAGCATGCGGCCTCGTTGCCTGCGCCAGGCGAAGTGCAGGTACGAGTCGAAGCCATTGGTATCAGTTGGTACGACGTGCTCTGGCGGCAGAATCTGGCGTCGTCCCATGCCCGTCTGCCATCGGGTCTGGGGCATGAAATGGCCGGCGTGGTCACCGCAGTGGGCGAGGGCGTCGACGACCTCGCGGTCGGTGACAAGGTCGCCAGCTTTCCCGCCGAAAGTCCCAATGATTATCCGGTATACGGCGAGCTGATCGTCCTGCCGCGCTCGGCCTTGACCCGCTACCCGGAGGTGCTGAGCCCCATCGAGGCGGCCGTGCATTACACGCCGCTGTTGATCGCCTATTTCGCCTACGCTGATCTGGCGCGGGTCAAGCCCGGGCAGTTCGCCCTGGTGACCGACGCCAGTCACTGCGCCGGTCCGTCCTTTGTCCAGTTGGGCAAGGCCCCGGGTGTGCGGGTGATTGCCGCCACCAAGAGCGCAGAAGAACGTGAGTACCTGCTGTCCCTGGGAGCCGAGAAAGTCATCGTCACCGAGGAGCAGGACCTGCTGATGCAGATCAACAAGCTCACCGACAATCGTGGGGTCGATGTGGTGTTCGATGGCTTGGGCGGTCCGCAGATGTCGATGCTTGGCGATGTCCTGGCGCCCCGCGGCAGCCTGGTGCTGTATGGCTTGCAAGGTGGTAACCAGACACCGTTTCCTGCCTGTGCGGCGTTCCAGAAGAACATTCAGTTCTTCGTCCACTGCATCGGCAATTTCACCGGCAAGCCGGAGCTGGGGATCATTCAGGATCAGGTGGCGTTGCAGCGTGCGCTGCGCGATATCAACCAGTTGACCGCGGACCGGGTGTTGCTGCCCTTGAAGACTCGGGTCTTTCCTTTTAGCGAGTTTGTCGAAGCGCATCGCTACATGGACGAGTGTCCATGCCGCGAGCGGGTGGCGCTTCAGGTTGAACCGGCCTGATGACTCCAACGCCAGGCCTAGCCTGGCGTTTTTGTATCTGCGCCCTTGGCTAGCGGCCGGTCGGTGAAGATTCTCTTGAAAACTGCACAAGGCTTGCGGGCCCTTTTGCCGGCAAGCCGACGCCTACAGAAAAGCGTGGCGCTGCGGGATAGATTCCATCGCGCTGCGGTCAAACTGCCAGTAAACTGCGCTCCATTCCCGAACCATCCTTTTCCAGAGGTTTTGCATGACTCTCAGTCCTTTTGCGGGCAAACCGGCACCGGTTGAATTGCTGGTCGATATCCCGCGACTGGTTACGGCGTATTACACCGGTCAACCCGATGCCTCGGTGCCTACCCAGCGTGTGGCTTTCGGCACCTCCGGGCATCGCGGCAGTTCGTTCGATCTGAGTTTCAATGAATGGCACGTCCTGGCCATCAGTCAGGCCATTTGCCTGTACCGTGAATCCCAGGGCATCAATGGTCCGTTGTTCGTGGGTATCGACACCCACGCGCTGTCGACCCCGGCCGGGGCCAGTGCGCTGGAAGTCCTGGCGGCCAACGGCGTGACCGTGATGATCGCCGCCGGTGACGAGTACACCCCAACCCCGGCGGTGTCCCATGCCATTCTCTGCTACAACCGTGGCCGTACCTCGGGCCTGGCGGACGGGATCGTCATCACGCCCTCGCACAACCCGCCACAAAGCGGCGGCTACAAGTACAACCCCACCAATGGCGGCCCGGCCGATACCCACATCACCAAGTGGATCGAAGCCAAGGCCAACGAACTGCTGGCGGCCAAGCTCGCCGGAGTCAAGCGCATCAGCTACGAGCAGGCGCTGAAGGCCGATACCACCCATCGCCACGACTACCTCAATACCTACGTCGCCGACCTGATCAACGTCATCGACCTGGACGCCATCCGCAACGCCAAGCTGCGCCTGGGCGTGGATCCGCTGGGTGGAGCAGGGGTGCGCTACTGGTCGGCGATCGCCGAGCACTACCGCCTTGATCTGGATGTGGTGAACCGGCAAGTGGACGCCACCTTCCGCTTCATGTCGGTGGACTGGGACGGGCAGATCCGCATGGATCCATCCTCCAGCTACGCCATGCAAGGATTGATCGGCCTGAAAGAGCGCTTTGACGTGGCCTTCGCCTGCGACCCCGATCACGACCGCCACGGCATCGTCACCCCCAGCGGCGGCCTGCTGGCGCCGAACAACTACCTGGCGGTGTCCATCGACTACCTGTTCCAGAACCGTCCGCAATGGCGCGCCGACGCCGCCGTGGGCAAGACCGTGGTCAGCAGCGGCCTGATCGATCGGGTGGCCGCGCGTCTGGGCCGTCGCCTGTATGAAGTGCCCGTGGGCTTCAAGTGGTTTGCCGACGGCCTGTTCGACGGATCCCTCGGCTTTGGCGGTGAAGAAAGTGCCGGTGCCTCGTTCCTGCGCAAGGACGGTGGCGTCTGGTGCACCGACAAGGACGGCCTGATCCCGTCGCTGCTGGCCGCTGAAATGACCGCTCGCACCGGTCGTGATCCGAGCCAGGCCTACCGCGCCTTGTGCGACGAGTTGGGCGAACCCTTCTCGGTGCGGGTCGATGCCAAGGCCAACCCGCAGCAAAAGGCCCTGCTCAGCAAGCTTTCGCCGCAACAGGTGACCTCGACCCAGCTGGCCGGCGAGCCGATCCAGCAGATCCTCAGCCAGGCCCCGGGCAACGATCAGGCCATTGGCGGCCTGAAAGTCATGACCGAGAACGGCTGGTTCGCCGCCCGGCCATCGGGCACCGAGGATATCTACAAGATCTACGCCGAAAGCTTCATCGGCGACGATCACCTCAAGCAACTGGTGCAGGAAGCCCAGACTCTTGTGGACACCGCCATCAGCGGCAACTGATCCGCGCCAAAGCCGGCTCGCCGGCAAAAAAAGGGGCGACCTTCATGGTCGCCCCTTTTTTATGGTTCGCAGCGCTTTTATTGGCCGCAGCGCTTCACGCCAGATCCACCAGGACGATTTCACTGTCCTGCAGCGCGCTCACCCGCAGCACGCGTTCGTCCTCGATCGCGACCCCATCTCGAGCTTCGGCGCGCAAGCCGTTGATCTCGATCGCCCCGGTAGCGGGCACCAGATAGGCCCGGCGTCCAGCATCCAGATGGTACTCGGCGGTTTCCCCGGCCTTCAGATTGGCCGCCACCAGCCGTGCATCGGCTCGGATGCGCAAGCTTTCCTCGTCGCCGTCCTTGCCGCTGGCCAGGGTCACAAAACCTTCGCGCAGCCCCTTGGGAAAAGGCTTGGCGCCCCAGGACGGCGCAGAGCCGGCCTGGTTGGGAATGATCCAGATCTGGAAAATCTTGGTCGGCGTGGCCTCCAGGTTGTATTCGCTGTGGGCGATCCCGGTCCCGGCGCTCATGACCTGCACGTCGCCGGCCTCGGTGCGGCCCTTATTGCCCAGGTTGTCCTGATGGCTGATGGCGCCTTCGCGGACGTAGGTGATGATTTCCATGTCCCGGTGCGGGTGCTGGGGAAAACCGGTGCCGGGAGCGATCACGTCATCGTTCCAGACCCGCAGGTTGCCCCAGTGCATGTGCTTGGGGTCGTAGTATTCGGCGAAGGAAAAATGGTGATGAGCATCCAGCCAGCCGTGGTGTGCGCCGCCCAGGGAGCTGAAGGGTCTGAGTTCAAGCATGATCGTCTCCTCATGAGGCTTCGCCATGGCGCCTTGTAGCCGGGCCAAAAACGATAACCGTTGGTTGATGGCGTGCATCTTCTATCAGTCATAGATCGATAAAAAGCGCAAAAAATGCCGTAATTCAATCGGAAAATTAGATGATTATTTTGTCGGAATCTTGGTGTTAAACCTTCGGTTCATCGCTTAAGTTAATGACCTGCAAGCAATTCGCTGGATACCAGGAATAAATCCGGCGACCATTACCGCTCAGTCTCACCCCCTTGGAGTCCGCGTGTCGCAACACAGTCCCGATCTGCCCCCCGAGCTTTTGCCCCTGGCCCAGATGCCCTTGTTGAAGCGCCTGGCTGCGCGCTTCTTCGGTCATGGCCTGAACCGCCTGCGGGCCCAGCATCGGGCCTCCTGGCTGCACGGTCAGGCCGACGGCTTTCGCAGCGGGCACACGGCAGGAGTGGAATACGGCTACAAGGAGGGCCGGCTTGAGGGGCTGGAAGAAGGCCGTCAGGTGTTGTTGATCCGTGACAGCCGCAACACCGAGCACCGGCCACCGGGGGTGGATGACCGGTTGTTCGACGACTGGCGCCTGCCGCTGAGCGCCGACCTGAAGAAGCGCTTCAAGGCCGATGTCGCCCGCTTGTTGCCGGCCCAGGCCCAGCCCAGCGCCGCCCAGTGGAAGATGATCTTCAGCGACACACCGGCCACGGCGGTGATTGCCGGGGCCGGTGCCGGCAAGTCGACGTCGCTGGTGCTGCGTCTGTTGCTGCTCAACCACTACCTGGGATTCGAGCTGGATTCCATGACCGTGGTGACCTTCACCCGGGAGTCGCGCAAGGACTTCATCAGCAAACTGGTGGAGGTCTTCGCCCTGTGGGGACGGGTACTGGCGCCCCGCGAAGCCCGGGAGCTGGTGCGGACCTTCCACTCGCGAATCCTGCCCATGGTGCGCAGCCTGCCGGGATTCGAGCGGCTGCAGGCCTTCGAGAACCTCAGCGAGCGCCAGTCAGGTGCGGAGGACGAGGTGGACAGCAACCCCTTCGACCTGCGCATCAACGATGCCCAGCGCCAGCAGCTCAATGCCTGCTACCAGGCGCTGTATCGCAGTGACGAGCGCTTCCGCCTGGCCTTGCAACCCTTGGCGCGCCACGCCTTGCAGCTCAGAGAGCTGGAGCGCGACCACCCCGATGTGCAAAAGCGCGTGGCGGTCACCGAGTTGGCGGCCAAGCGCGACGAAGAGCTGTGCGACACCGTGGAAGACCTGTGGCTGCGTGCCGGCGCCTGGCCGATTCAGGGGATCGAGCCTCAGCGCCAGAGTTTTTTGATCAACGGTTCGACCTTCTACTGCCACGGTTATGCCGCCGAGCTGGATGCCTGGGTGGTGCTGGGTTTCGACCCTCGGGAGAGCCCGCAGATCACCCGGCCCGGGGCCAAGCTGACGCTGCGTGCCGAGTGCGCCGTCAAGCGCACCTTGTTTCAAGCTTTTTGTCGTAAGCCTTTGATTTGGCTGGATAGTTACGAGAGCGCAAGGCGCGTTTCAGGGGCCTTTGCTGCCCAGGTCAGTGCGGGGCCGGGCTTCGATTATCGGGTCAAGGGCGAGCTGGCTTCGGCGCCTTTGCTGGACTGTTTTGTTGCGGCGGCCGGCTTTATCGAGAACCTGGGGTTGGAGGTGGGAGATGCCGTAGCCGGCATGAGCTTTGCCCAGGACGACCCGGATCGCTTCTTCTTCGAGGCCTTGAGCCTGTTCTGGCGAGCCCTGGAGGACCACCTGCTGGATCAGTCGCCGCCGATCATGAGCTACAACCGGATGTTCGCCCTGTTCAGCGAGCGCTCGCCGGAAAACTTCAAGCTGCTCAGCGATGCCTGCCTGCGGCCGATGTCGCACCTGATGATCGACGAGTTTCAGGATGTCTCGCCGCAGATCGTCTCCTGGATCAAGGCCAGCCTGCGCGAGATCCGCCGCCGTGGTGCGGCCTTGAACCTGGGGCGCGGGGCCCAGCATTCATCCTTGCTCTGTGTCGGCGACGACTGGCAGTCGATCTACGGCTGGCGCGGCAGCTCGCCGAAATACTTCATCGAGTTCAACAAGGAGTTCCCGTCGCCGGGCACCACGCGGGTGATGCTCAGCGAGAACTACCGCAGTCATCAGCACGTGATCGACGCCGCCGAGCACATTGTCCGCGCTGCCCCGGCCATTGCCGGCAAGAAGGCCAAGGCTGTTGGCCAGGACAGGGAGCTGTGGCCGGTGCAGGTGCTGGATCGGGACGACCAGGACCTGGCTCGGCGCCTGGCAGAGCATTACCGTCAGGGTGATTCAATCTTGATGCTGTTTCGAAAAACAAGCGATAAGCTATTGATTGAACAGCATATTTCTCAAATAGTTAATGTCGATTCTAGCTTGCCGCCGGCGGCCCGTCGGCTCAAGCAACTGACCTATCACAGCGCCAAGGGGCTGCAAGCGGATGCGGTGTTCCTGCTGGGTGATTGCCAGCACCTGAGCAGTTCACCCTACAAGAACCAGGTCTATCGGCAGGCCGGGCTGGGCAAGGATGGCGACGCCGAGCCTTACGACAATGCGCAGCGGGACGAGATCCTGCGCCTGGCCTACGTGGGCATAACCCGCGCGGTCAAGCATTGCTACTGGTACGTCGATCCCCAGGAGTCGACGGCGGGCAATACGCCCAAGGCTTCGGACCGGGTGCCTGGCGACAAGCCATATTTCCGCGATCTGCGGCAGTGAGCATGAAAAAGCCCGCCGGTCAGGCGGGCTTAAAGTCGAGGCGGCGTTTCAGGCCTTGAGCGCCAGAGAGGGAGCAAAGGCTTCCAGTTCGTCCTCCACGGCCTCGATTATTCGTTCGACATCCGCTGCACTCATCACCGTGGCACAGGGGATGCCGGCGATGGCGATCATGGTTTCGCCGCTGGCACGGTCGAACAGCCGGGCGATCATGCTGCCGGGCGCATCCATGCTGGCTTCGAAGCCCAGGGGATGGAAATGCCAGCGCATCAGCTGGCAGGCGTTGGGAAAGGTGACTTTACTGGCCCAGACTCTGTTCATCGGTGGCCCACCCTGGTTCATTGAGCGCTTCCTTGTGCTCGCGGTAGGGATAAGCGGATCGTCATTGATCCGCTCGCTTGAGGGTATAAAAGTAGCACCGGCTGATGACGGCTCGGCGTTTTTTTGCCCACCGTCCGGCAGTTGTTTGTCGGATTCATGATGCAGGTCATATCTTGGCGGGCGGTGCCATTGTCGTGCCATGACCCGCGTCGCGCGGGTGGTCGTTGAAGCCGCTGCGCAAGTTCGGCAAGCTTTGCCTTTTCCTGTTCGAGAAACCTATGTCTGTCCCTGATGACGGGCCGCTGCTGACCCAGGCTACCGGTGAAACCGTGATGCGTTATCACCTGTGCTGGAAGCACCGCGACCTTGATGGCGTGATGGCGCTGTATCACCCCGAGATTCAGTACAACGACTTTTTCCAGAATCGCACCCTGGGCCTCGACGAGCTGCGCGAGTATGTGCAGGCCTGCATGCCCCGGGCCCCGGACGAGGCCCTGGAGCATTGCGATCGGATTCGCCTGGATGGCGACACGGCCTTTATCCAGTACCAGGTGACCTTGCGCGGTGGCCAGGGGCTGGTGTCGTTCCGCTCCAGCGAAGCCATCACCGTGCGTGACGGGCTGATCTGGCGGGTCAATGAGTACGCCTCCCTGGTGCATGCTCCCGGGGCGGGCAAGGCTTCCGCCAGCCAGCGTCCGGCCGTCAGCCGCCTGGGGCTGTCACCGCGCCAGTTGGGGTTCATGGCCGAGGACCTGCAGCAGTATTTTCAGCGTCAGCAGCCGTACCTCGACCCAGAACTGGACCTGCAGCGGGTGGCCCGCGAATGCGGCTACAGCCGCAATCAGATCTCCTATCTGCTCAATCAGGTGCTGGGGCAGAGCTTCTACCGCTACGTCAATCAGGCGCGCCTGCAACATGTACTGAGCGCCCTCGACCAGGCGACACCGCCGCTGCGGGTCGACGAGTTGGCCTTTGCCGCCGGGTTCAATTCGCTCTCGGCGTTCTACAGCTGTTTCCGCCAGCACACCGGGCAGTCGCCCAAGGCCTACGTCAGGCAAATTTCTTTGCGTGCCCGCGCGCAAGACAACCCCTGAATACAGGCACTAGGATCGCCGCATTCGAAATTCGGGTAGCGGAGTGCTTGCATGCCAGCGTGGCGCAGTATCAGTTTGTGGATGGACCAGCTCGACGAGCCGCTGTTGCCGCGGTCAGCGCTCGAGCAGGACCTGGACCTGGACGTGGCGATCATCGGTGCCGGTTACACCGGGCTTTGGACCGCCTACTACCTCAAACGCCAGGCACCGCAGCTCAAGATCGCCGTGATCGAGGCCCAGACTGCGGGTTTTGGCGCCTCGGGCCGCAATGGCGGCTGGTTGATGGGCAATCTGCTGGGGGAGGACCGGCTGCTGGCCGGGCTGTCGCCGCTGCAGCGCCGGGCTTCCTACGACCTGCTGCATGGCATTCCCGACGAAGTGGCCAGCGTCCTTGAACGCGAAGGCATCGACTGCGATTACCGCAAGGGCGGCGTGCTGTATTGCGCGGCCCGCTATCCCGAGCAGGAAACCAGCCTGCGCCAGTACCTGGACAAGCTCTATGCCCAGGGTCTGGAGCCGGATGACTACCGTTGGCTGAACCCGCAACAACTGGCCCAACAGATCCGCGTGGCCCAGCCCTATGGCGGCATCTACGCCAAGCATTGCGCGACTATCCAGCCGGCCAGGCTGGTGCGTGGCCTGGCCCGGGCGGTGGAGCGCCTGGGGGTGAGCATCTACGAGAACAGTCCGGTGAGCCACTGGCAGTCCGGCAGCCTCAAGACCGCCAGGGCCGCCGTGCGCAGTCACTGGATAGTGCCGGCGGTGGAGGGGTATTCGGTGACTCTGCCCCCCTTGGGCCGTTATCAACTTCCGGTGCAAAGCCTGCTGGTGGCCACCGAGCCGCTGGCGGAATCGGTCTGGGACGAGATCGGCCTGAGCCAGGGCCAGGCCTTCAGTGAAAGCAGCCGCCAGGTCACCTATGGCCAGCGCTCCCGGGACAATCGACTGGTGTTCGGCGCCCGTGGTGGCTATCAGTTTGCCGGCAAGCTGCGCCATGACTTCGACCTGACCCGGGACGAAGTGGAGCTGCGCCGCTACCTGTTCGGTGAACTGTTCCCGCAACTCAAGAACGTGCGCATCACTCATTCCTGGGGCGGCAACCTGGGCATGTCCCGGCATTTCAAGCCGCACATGCTGTGCGACCGGCAAAAGGGTATTGCGCTGTCCGGCGGCTACGGCGGAGAGGGTGTCGGTGCCAGCAACCTGGGTGGTCGGACCCTGGCTGACCTG
This sequence comes from Pseudomonas sp. TKO26, assembly GCF_003225665.1. Taxonomy (NCBI): domain Bacteria; kingdom Pseudomonadati; phylum Pseudomonadota; class Gammaproteobacteria; order Pseudomonadales; family Pseudomonadaceae; genus Pseudomonas; species Pseudomonas sp. TKO26. The sequence continues at coordinate 1,963 of NZ_QKLN01000016.1, read as the reverse complement.
ATTCTCGAACGCGACAGCCCGCTGGTCAGCCAACCCTGGGTGTTGCCGCAAGGCCGCCTGGAGGCCCTGCGTGCCTGGGAGCCGGAACCCTGTCGCTGGCTGGGTTACAACGCAATCATTCGCAGCTTCGTCCATGAAGACCAGACCCTGGCCAACCCGGCTTCGGCTCCGTGGCGGCGGCGCATGGCCAGCCGGGTCGCCGGGTTCATGGAAGGCTTGATGCACTGAACCGGTTTTTCGTAGCCAACGATGTCCATTTGAATGTCCAGTGAAAGGTAGAACCCATGAGCATCACGCAATTCAAGAACACCGCCCGTGTCAGCCTGGACTCCTCGACCCCGGTCGCCGTGCCCCTGGGCACCCCGGTGGCGATGACCTCGGTGACCGCCGTCGAGCGCGACGACGGGGTCGAGACCGGGATCTGGGAATGCACTCCGGGGCGCTGGCGGCGCCAGATCGTCGCCCAGGAGTTCTGTCACTTCATCCAGGGGCGTTGCACCTTCACCCCCGACGATGGCGAGCCACTGCACATAGAAGCCGGCGATGCACTGATGTTGCCGGCCAACAGCACCGGGATCTGGGACATCCAGGAAACGGTGCGCAAGACCTACGTCCTGATTTACTGATCCCCTTGATCGCCTGCCAATAACAAAACCAGCCACAGGTAACGATCCATGATCCGCAAGAACTCCGCTTTGCTGTTATTCAATGCACTGTTGTTCGGTGCCTCCCTGGCCCAGGCCGCCGACACGGTGAAGATCTACAACTGGTCGGACTACATCGCCCCGGACACCACCAAGGCGTTCCAGAAGGAAACCGGAATCGGCTTCACTTACGACGTCTACGACAGCAACGAAACCCTGGATGGCAAGTTGATGACCGGCAAATCCGGTTACGACGTGGTGTTTCCCTCCAACCACTTCATGGCCCGGCAGATCCAGGGCGGCGCCCTGAAGAAGCTCGACAAGAGCCAGTTGCCCAACTGGAAGAACCTCAACCCGGTGCTGCTCAAGGCACTGGAGGTCAACGACCCGGGCAACCAGCACGCCTTCCCTTATCTGTGGGGCAGCACCGGGATCGGCTACAACGTGGCCAAGGTCAGGGAGGTGCTGGGCAATGACGCCCCGCTGGACTCCTGGGACCTGATTTTCAAGCCCGAGTACATGCAGAAGCTGCAGAAGTGCGGAGTGGCGATCCTCGACAATGGCCCGGAGTTGATTCCCACGGCCCTGAATTACCTGGGGTTGGCCCACCACAGCAAGAATCCCGCCGACTACAAGCAGGCCGAAGCCCTGCTGATGAAGGTCCGGCCTTATGTCAGCTACTTCCATTCGTCGAAGTACACTAGCGATCTGGCCAACGGCAACATCTGCGTGGCGGTGGGTTTTTCCGGGGACATTCTGCAAGCCGAGAGCCGGGCCCGGGAGGCGAAGAACGGCGTGGAGATCGGCTACTCGATTCCCAAGGAAGGCTCGCCGATCTGGTTCGACATGGTGGCCATGCCGGTGGATGCGCCGAACGAGCAGGCCGCTTACGCCTTCATGAACTACCTGCTGCGTCCCGACGTGATGGCCGCTGTCAGCAACTACGTGCACTACGCCAACGGCAACCAGCAAGCCGACAGCCTGATCGATCCGTCGATCAAGAATGACACCAAGGTCTACCCGAGCCCGGCGATGATGGACAAGCTGTTTGCCCTGGAGGCCATGCCCCTGGACATCGACCGCATCCGCACCCGGCTGTGGAACAAGATCCGCAGCGGTAGTTGATCCCCAGGGCTCCTAACCGCATGGCAACCGGCTTGCCGGCGAAGAGGCCTCGTACCCCTGAGGGCGTCTTCGCTGGCAAGCCAGCTCCTTATCTGTTCCAGATCTGCCAGATTAGGTGTCGAGAGTCGGCGTGGACGATCGCTAGCTCCTAGGTCCAAACGATCGTTTTGTAGCAAGGTCTCCACGCCGATATC
>NZ_QKLN01000015.1:0-145538 GCF_003225665.1 Pseudomonas sp. TKO26 | reverse complement strand
GGGTGGGGCTGGCGGTTTCGCTCTTACAGCGAGTGGGATGGGGTACATATCCATTCCTGCGGTCACGGCCACTTAGGGTTTCGCCCTTACGGCGACTCACTTTTGTCAAACGACACAAAAGTAAGCAAAAAGTCTTGCCCCTCCATACGGCCCCTCGCTAGGGCTCGGGGTGCCCGAGCTCCGGCATTGCTCCGGGGGCCCGCCGCCAACCGGCCATCCATGGCCGGGTGGCGGCTAGCTCGGCATCCATGCCGAGCTGCCCCCTACGCAACGCCTACGCTCGGCCTGCTGGGAAGGGGCCTGAAGATCAAGATCAAGATCAAGATCAAGATCAAAAGCCAAAGCCAAAGCCAAAGCCAAGGTGCGCAGGCTGGTTCCTTGTAGCCGCTGCCGGAGGCTGCGAACGAGCGCTTGCGCTCGCAAAACCAGGCGGCGCGATATGTCAGGAATATCGGGGAGGCAGGTTTAGCGTCTCCTGCGGAGCCGTGCGCAGCCTGCGGCAGCGGCTACAGAGTATGTGCGTTCTGTAGCCGCTGCTGAGCCTGCGAAGCTGCGAAAAGGTCCGCAGGACCTTCAGCCCTCCCAAGAGCAACGTCGCCCAGTGAAGGACAAATGAAACAAGGCCGGCCGGCAGGCCGCCGTCAGATGTTGATCTTGCTCTGGCTTTTGATCTTCCTGCCCCTTTAGACACGATGGCCGAACGCAGGCATTGAGCCGTGGGTAACCCGGCAGGGATGCCGGGTTAGCCGCACTGGGCCATGGATGGCCCATTGCGGCGGCCCACGGATCAATGCCGGAGTTCGGGCATGCCTCGCTATGCGAGGCACCGAGTGGAGGGGCAGGAGCCTTTGGTTACTTTGGGCTCTTCAAAGTGACTCGCTGTAAGAGCGAAACCCTAAGTGGCCGTGACCGCAGCAACGGATATGTACACAGCCCACCGCAACAACGGATACGCACACTCCACCCCCCCAAAAAAAAACCTCAAACCACCCCCAACTCCCCCAACTGCCTCCGCGTCTCCTCCGCGGCCACATGATGAATCGCCCGCCAGCCCAGCGCTCTGGCCGCGACGATATTCGGCGCATGGTCATCGATGAACACCAGTTCCTCAGGCGCCACCCCCGGCATATGCGCGCGAATCCGCCCCAGGGCCGTGTGATAGATCTCGGCATCCGGCTTGATCTGCCGTTCCTGCCCCGACACCACGATGTCGCGAAATTTCTGCAAGAACGGGTAGTGCTCCCAGGCATAGGGAAAGGTTTCCTGGGACCAGTTGGTCAAGCCGAACAGCGGCACCTGCGCCTGGTGCAGTTCCTCCAGCAGGGCCACGCCTTCGTCCAGTGGCCCCTTGAGCATCTCCGGCCAGCGCCCGTAATAGGCCTCGATCAACGGCGCATGCTCGGGATACTCGGCCACCAGGCTGCGGGTGGCTTCGGCCAGGGGCCGGCCGGCGTCTTGCAGGGTGTTCCAGGCCTGGGTACAGACGGTGTCGAGGAACCACTGGCGACGCTCATCGTCGGGGATCAGTTGGCGGTACAGGTGATGCGGGCTCCAGTCGAACAGCACGCCACCAAAATCGAAAACCACGGCACGAATCGTCATCAGCACTTCCTTTTGAGCGGTTGTGGGCCAGGGCGTCATCCTGCGACGCTGCTCGCTGCAATGCAATTTGCCGGTGGCCATTGGTCCGCTGGCCGGCACCCTGGGAACGGATCGCGATCCAACGGCTGTCCCCGCCTTTTTGCGGGCTAGCACAGGAGCTGACCATGGCTGCCAAGACCCCCACGGGGCCGCGCTCGTCCGAGCACGCCTCGAATCACCACGACCCGGGCTTCGACCCCGATTCGCCAGACCTCGCCGATCCCCAGGTCGATCCGGTGGGCCCGGCCAGGGCGCCCCTGGATCAGCCGGAACCCGAGCACCAGCGCAAGCGCTCGCGCGCCTACGACCCTTTGGCGAACCTGAGGAAATGACCGCGTCGCGCCGACATGCGGCCGTCGCCGGAGGGTGCTGCGGGTGTAAGGTAAAACGCCCAAGCCCCAGCCACGCTGACAAAAGGGAGGTGTCCATGAGTACGCCGCTGCTGAACAAGTTGCAGATCAACGGTTATCAGGTATTGAGCGTCAACCACGGGCCCTGGAAGGTCTGTACGGCCGGTGACCGGCTCGCCACTTTCGGCACCCGGGAAGAGGCCATGGCTTTCGCCGCCGCCTTGCCGGTGCGCAGAGCGTCACCGGCCACCAGGCATCGATAGCACCCGGCAGAAAAAAGCCCCGATCGCTCCGGGGCTTTTTTCTGTGCGGGCTGCTGCCAGCGTCGGTTCAGTCGACAATCACCGGCTCGTTCGGGTCATCGCTCAGGCATACGGTCAATTGCTCCCCGGCCTTGTTGAACGCACAGCGGGGCAGGGATTGCTGCTTGATGAAGCTCAGCGGTGGCAGGATGAACGCCGCTGCCAGGACCAGCGCCCACACGGTTTGCAGAAACAGCACATCGGCGCTGGTGGCGGCGGGCCGTGAGACGAGGCGTCGGCGCCAGTAGAAGTACAGGCCGCTGATAACGAACAGGCACAGGATGCCCAGCATGTAGTCCAGCTCCCAGTCCTGGGGGCTGAACGCACGGCTGCCATCTTCATCATCCGGGTAGGTGAGCCGCCACCAGGCTCCGAGCAGCAATGGCACCAGCCCGGCCAGCAGCCATGCCATGCGCGCGCCGGGCATCCGAGTCAGCAGGGCCAGGACCAGGCCGATCAGGCACAGCACCCAGGCAAACAGGTACAGCTGAAACCCCATGGCCCCGCCGAACAAGGTGCCGCTGACATCCCGCGGTTGCATCATCTGCACGTCGCACAACAGCATCACCGACAGCGGGATGGCGACGACGATCCAGCACAGGGGGCGGTACAGCCACAACCACAGGGTAAACAGGCGAGACATGGGCACACTCATCAAGGTCGAGAAAAGGAGGAACGAAGTCGGGAGGACGCTCAGTCGACAATCACCCGGCTGCCAGGGCCCAGGCATACGCTCAACTGATTGCCGGCCCGGTCGAAGGCGCAGTAGGGCAGGGGCTTGCGGGTGATGGCCAGCAGCGGCGGGAGGATGAAGGTCGCCGCCAGCACCAGGGCCCACAGGGTGCGCAGCAACAGCCCATTGCGAGTGGCGGGTGGGCGCGGCTTGAGCCGCTGCTGACGCAACAGGTGGACGCCGCCGTAGACCAGGGCGAAGCCGAAGACCATCACATAGTCCAGCTCCCGGGGCTGGATGCTGAAGATCAGGTTGCCGTCGAAATCATCCGGGTAGTTGATCCGCCACCACAGGCCCAGCAGCCCTTGCACCAGCCCGGCGACGATCAGGGCCAGGCGTGCACCGGGCATCCGGGTCAGCAGCGCCAGCACCAGGCCCAGCACGCTGAGGGCCCAGCCGCCCAGGTACATCAGAAAACCCATGGAACCGCCGAACAGCGTGCCACCGACCTCCCGGGGCACGATCAGGTGCAGGTTGCAACGGATCATGCTGGCCGTGGGCGCGGCCACGGCGATCCAGCACAGCGGGTAGTAGAGCCGGGACCAGAAGGTGTACAGGGGCGACATGCAGGGACTCGAAAATGACAGGGCCGATGAGGGTTGGATTCAGATGAACAGCAAAGCGCAGGCAACCGCGAACAGCACCAGGGCGAGGCTGATGCCCGCCAGGGGAATGCGAAACCAGTAACGGATCGCCAGCAGCCACAGGCCGGCGAGAAAGCCCAGGCCGATCAGCAGCAGGCCGCGGGCTTCCAGTAGCAGGGCCGGGTGCAGCCAGGCCAGGTAGCCATAGACCAGGCCGAACAGCATCGTCCCCAGGCTATGGCTGGCATTGAATCCGACCCAGGCGCGCCACAGGCTGGTCTGGCGGGTGATCAGCGGCGACACCTGGCGCATGCGTTCGGCCAGGGCCGGGTCACGGGGCTGGAATTTGTCGGTGGCGAAGGTGTAGATCAGGTGCAGGCTGCCAAGCAGCAGCATGATGGCTGAGCTGGCGATGATCAGGGCGGGGGCCAACACGTTTCTTCCTTGGGCGGTGTCCGGGTGCGAAGTATGCCGGGCCGCTTGAGGTTTTGCATCCGTGGGGTGTGCTGTTGCCTGAGCTTGGAGCTTGGAGCTTGGAGCTTGGCGCTGAAGCTGGGGCAGGGCGGCGGGCGCCCTGCCCAGGCACTCAGAACTGCTCGGCCTCCAGGCCGAACAGCGGGGAACTGCCGGCGCGGATGCTCTGCTCCAGGCTGAGGATGCGCGGCAGCAGGCGGCTGAAGTAGAAGCGCGCGGTGGCCAGCTTGGCGCCATAGAAGCCGTCGTCTTCGGCGCGCCGCTGCTCGGCCACCTGGGCCATGCGCGCCCACAGGTAGGCGTAGGCCACGTAGCCGAACAACTGCAGGTATTCGACGCAGGCGCTGCCCACCGCGTTGGGGTTCTGCGCGGCCTGCTCGCGCAGCCAGTCGCTGAGGTCTTCCAGGCGCTGCACCGCGTCCAGCAGCTCGGCGGCGTAGGCGGCGCCGGGCAGGTAGGCGTAGTCGCGGATCTCGCCGGTGAACAGGCGCAACGCCACGCCGCCGTTGCCCACCACCTTGCGCCCCAAGAGGTCCAGGGCCTGAATGCCGTTGGTGCCTTCGTAGATCTGCGCGATGCGCACGTCGCGCACCAGTTGCTCCTGGCCCCATTCGCGAATGTAGCCGTGGCCGCCGAAGATCTGCTGGCCGAGCACGCAGCTGTCCAGCCCGGTGTCGGTGAAGAAGGCCTTGGCCACCGGGGTCAGCAGCGCCACCAAGGCTTCGGCGTTGTGCCGCTCGTGGGGCTGGTCGGCGAACTTGGCCAGGTCCAGTTGCTGGCCGACGTAGCTGGCGAAGGCCCGGCCGCCTTCGGTCATGGCCTTCATGCTCAGCAGCATGCGCCGCACATCGGGGTGGACGATGATCGGGTCGGCGATCTGGTCCTTGGCCACCGGACCTGCCGGGGAGCGGCTCTGGATGCGTTGGCGGGCATAGGTACGGGCGTTCTGGTAGGAGTTCTCGGCGCAGCCGATGCCCTGGATGCCGATCGACAGGCGCTCGTAGTTCATCATGGTGAACATCGCCGCCAGGCCCTTGTTGGCCTCGCCAATCAGCCAGCCGCTGGCGCCGTCGAAGTTCAGCACGCAGGTGGCCGAGGCCTTGATGCCCATCTTGTGTTCGATGGAGCCGCAGCTCACCGCGTTGGCCGCGCCGAGGTTGCCGTGGGCATCCACGTGGACCTTCGGCACCAGGAACAGCGAGATCCCCTTGGGCCCGGCCGGGGCGTCCGGCAGCTTGGCCAGCACCAGGTGGATGATGTTCTCGGTCAGGTCCTGCTCGCCGCCGGTGATGAAGATCTTGCTGCCGCTGATCCGGTAGCTGCCGTCGGCCTGGGGTTCGGCGCGGGTGCGGATGATCCCCAGGTCGGTGCCGGCATGGGCTTCGGTCAGGCACATGGATCCGGCCCAGCGGCCTTCGTACATTGGCGGCAGGTACAGCTGCTTGAGCGCCTCGCTGGCGTGGGCGTCGATGGCCAGGCAGGCCCCGGAACTCAGGGCCGAATACAGGGCGAAACTGGAATTGGCGGCGTAGAGCATCTCTTCGAACTGCACCGCGAGCATCTTCGGCATGCCCATGCCGCCGTAGGCCGGGTTGCCGCTCAGGCCGACCCAGCCGCCCTCGATGTAGGTGCGGTAGGCCTCCTTGAAGCCGGCCGGGGTGCGCACCTGCCCAGCGTGCCAGCTGGCGCCTTCCTCGTCGCCGCTGCGGTTGAGCGGGGCGATCAGGTTGGCGGTGACCTTGGCCGCTTCTTCGAGAATCGCGTCGGCGGTGTCGGCGTCCACGGTGTCGGCCAGGGCCGGCAGGCGCGCCCAGAGCTTGGGCGCGTTGAACACTTCATGCAGGACAAAGCGCATGTCGCGCAGCGGAGCATTGAATTCGGGCATTGCAGGAACCTCGGGCAAAAGGGGAGGTTGAACGGCCGTGGCCGCATGAATCGAAAACCCAGACCCCGCCACCTGGTAGGAGCCGGCTTGCCGGCGAACAGGCCCGCAAGCCATGCATCGCCCTGGCCGAGGCCTTCGCTGGCAAGCGGAGCGCCGCCCGGCCAGCTCCTGCGAGGGATGGGCCGGTGAGAGCGCCTTCGCTGGCAAGCCAGCTCCTACAAGGGCTGGGTCGGTGTATTCAGGCTAGAGGTTTTTCGCCAGGTCGCGCAGGACGAACTTCTGGATCTTGCCGGTGGAGGTCTTGGGCAAGGTGCTGAAGACCACGGTGCGCGGCACCTTGAAGCCCGCCAGGTGCTCGCGGCAGAAGGCGATGATCTCGGCTTCGCTCACGTCCTGGTGGTCGGCCTTGAGGGTGACGAAGGCGCAGGGCGTTTCCCCCCATTTTTCGTCGGGCCGGGCCACCACCGCCGCTTCCAGCACCGCCGGGTGGCGATAGAGCACGCCTTCCAGCTCAATGGTGGAGATGTTCTCGCCGCCGGAAATGATGATGTCCTTGAGCCGGTCGCGGATCTCGATATAGCCGTCCGGGTGGGTCACCCCCAGGTCGCCGGTGTGGAACCAGCCGCCCTCGAAGGCCTCGGCGGTGGCGCTGGGGTTCTTCAGGTAGCCCTTCATCACGGTGTTGCCGCGCATGAAGATCTCGCCGATGGTCTGGCCGTCCCGGGGCGTGGGTTCGAGGCTTTTCGGGTCGGCCACCATCAGCCCTTCCAGGGTCGGATAGCGCACCCCCTGGCGTGACTTGATCTGCGCCCGCTGTTCCAGGGGCAGCTCATCCCAGGCGGCGTGCCAGGCGCAGAGGGTCACCGGGCCATAGACCTCGGTCAGGCCGTAGACGTGAGTGACCTTGATGCCCATTTCCTCGACCGCGCCGATCACCTTGGCCGGTGGCGCGGCCCCGGCGACCATGGCGTTGACCGGGTGGTCGATGGCCGCCTTGGCCGATTCCGGCATGTTCACCAGGGCATTGAGCACAATCGGCGCGCCGCACAGGTGAGTGACCTGATGCTCGCGGATCAGGTTGAGGATCTTCTGCGGATCGACCCGGCGCAGGAACACATGCACGCCGCCCAGGGCGGTGACGATCCACGGGTAGCACCAGCCGTTGCAGTGGAACATCGGCAGGGTCCAGAGGTACACCGGGTGGTTGCCCATGGCCCAGATCATCTGGTTGCCCAGGGAATTGAGGTAGGCGCCGCGGTGGTGATAGACCACGCCCTTGGGATTGCCGGTGGTGCCCGAGGTGTAGTTCAGGGCGATGGCTTGCCATTCGTCCTGCGGCCACTGCCAGGGATACTCCGGGTCGCCCTCGGCGAGAAAGGCCTCGTAGTCCAGATCGCTGACCGCCTGGCCCTCGCCGTATTCCGGGTCGTCGACATCGATCACCAGCGGTGGGTGGTCGAGCATCGCCACCGCGGCGTGGATCACCCCGTGGAACTCGCGGTCGGCGATCAGCACCTTGGCTTCGCCGTGGGCCAGCATGAAGGCGATGGCCTCGGCATCCAGGCGCACGTTGAGGGCATTGAGCACGGCGCCGATCATCGGCACGCCAAAATGCGCCTCGAGCATCGCCGGGATGTTCGGCAGCATCACCGCCACCGTGTCGTTCTGGCCGATGCCACGGCCGGCCAGGGCCGAAGCCAGGCGCCGGCAGCGGCTGTAGGTCTGGGCCCAGGTGCGGCGGATCGAACCATGGATCACCGCCGGATACTCGGGGTAAACCGCAGCGGTGCGCTCGATGAAGCTCAAGGGGGAGAGGGCGATATGGTTGACGGCAGACGGCGCGAGGCCTTGCTCGTAGATGGACATGGTTCGGGTACCCGGTGGCTGATTATTAGCTCTATTGGCCGAGGCTTTTTACAGGCGCTCGGTGACTTATCCGGGGTCTTTTATATACTGTTTGTCGATTGATATGGAAGTACTACCTGAGTTGTATGGTATTTGTACTATATTAAAAAGCCGCTGTTGCCTCCCACAGGTTGATTGACGATGCCCACCTCCACCCACCTGAGCCGCTGGTTGCAGCTACAGCGCGAAGGCCAGCTGCCGGACTCGCCCTGGTTGGGCCACGACCCGCAGCCCAGCCTGCTGCTGGACGCCCAGGCGCAGCCGCTGGACCTCAACCCGGCGTTGCGCCAGTGGCTGGACGATGCGGCCACTGGCGATCTCGCGGCCCTGCTGCCGATCAACCACCCGGCCCTGGTGCGCGCCTGCCTGGAGCAGCAGCGCGCCATCGAACAGGTGGAAGCCCAGTGCGGCGAACGCATCCTGCTCTGGAGCTTCATCCCCGATCCCCTGCGCCAGCGGGTGCTGGCGCGCTGTCAGGAGGCCACCGCCCAGGTCCAGGCCGAGCGCGACTCGGCCCGGGCCCGGCGCCTGTACCGGTTGATCACCGAGAACACCACCGACCTGATTTCCCGGCACACCCCGGACGGCACCTTCCTCGACGCTTCGCCGGCGTCCTGGACTCTGCTCGGCTACTGGCCCGAACAACTGCGCGGCCTGCTGGCCCGCAGCCTGTTCCACAGCCAGGGCCTGGCCGGGCTGATGCAGCGCACCCGCGACGCCCTGGAGCAGGACGGCTACCACACCATGACCTACCGCATCCGCCACCGCGACGGCCATTACCTGTGGTTCGAAACCGCCTGCCGCGGCATCCGCGATACCTACACCGGCACCGTGGTGGAAGTGGTGGCGGTGTCCCGGGACATCACCGCCCGGGTCCAGGCCGAAGAGAACAAGCGGCGCCTGGCGGAAGTGGTGGAAGCCAACCCCGACCCGGTGCTGTTCATCCAGCCCGGTGGCGCCGTGACCTACCTCAACCCGGCGGCGCGGCGCACCCTGGGGCTCGCGGCTGATCAGGCGATGCCCGGTCTGGCCTCGATACTCAGCGCTCAAGTACTGGACAGCCTGCAGCGCGAGGGCTGGGAGCGCGCCGAGCGCAGCGGCCGCTGGAGCATCGAGGCGCGCCTGCAACCGCCGGCCGGCGGCGCCTCGGTGCCGGTGTCGCTGATGCTCCTGGCCCACCGCGCGGCCAGTGGCGAGCGCTTCTATTCCCTGGTGGCCCACGACCAGAGCGAGCGCGAACTGCGCGAGGCCCAGCAGCGCCATCACCAGGACGAGCTGGCCCACAGCGCGCGGCTGGTGACCCTGGGCGAACTGGCCTCGGGCATCGCCCACGAGATCAACCAGCCACTGGCGGCGGTGGTCAACTACGCCAATGCCAGCCAACGCTATTTGCAGGCCCTGGACACCCAGCCCGAGGCCGCCGGCAAGGTCGCCCAGGGCCTGGAACGGATCGCCGAACAGGCGACCCACGCCGCCGAAGTGATCAAGCGCCTGCGGGCCTTTTTGCGCAAGGGCGGGCGCCGGGTGCAGGCCCTGGATATCGCCGAGGTGGCCCGGGAAACCGTGCGCCTGTGTGCCTGGGAAGCCCAGTCCTGTGAGGTGGCGATCGAGTTGCGCCTGGCGGATAATCTGCCGCCGGTGTACGCCGACCGGGTGCTGCTGGAGCAGGTGCTGCTGAACCTGTTGCGCAACGCCATCGAGGCCAACCGCGAAGTGCATCCACAGCAAGGCTCGAACATTGTGCTGGGCGCCGAAGCGGCGGCCGAGGGCGGGGTGCGGATCAGCGTCAGCGACCAGGGGCCGGGCGTCTCGGCCGAGCAACTGCCGCAACTGTTCACCCCGTTCTACACCAGCAAGGCCAACGGCCTGGGGCTCGGATTGTCCATGAGCCGCAGCATCGTCGAAGGCTTTGGCGGCGACTTGCAGGCCAAGCCCCAGGACCGTGGCTTGACGATGTGCTGCTACCTGCCGGCCACGGCCCCGGCCGATCCCGATGCAACTTCCCACCCAACCACAGGAGCAAGGCAATGACCCGTGAGGCGCAGCAGTTGGTGTATGTGGTCGACGACGATCCGGGCATGCTCGACTCCACCGTCTGGCTCCTGGAGTCGGTGGGCCTCAAGGCCGTGCCCTTCACCAGCGGCCGCGAGTTTCTCGAACACTGCGACCCCAGCCTCAACGCCTGCGTGCTGCTGGATGTGCGCATGCCCGGCATGGGCGGGCTGAATGTCCAGGAAGAACTGCGCCAGCGCGATATCCACCTGCCGCTGATCTTTGTCAGCGGCCACGCCGACGTGCCGATCGTGGTGCGCGCGTTCAAGGCCGGAGCGGTGGACTTCATCGAGAAGCCCTACAACCAACAGCTGCTGCTGGACAGCGTGCAGCAGGCCCTGAGCCGCGCCGACCGCCATCAGAGCCAGAGCGCCGGGCAGGCCCGGGTGCAGGCGTTGCTGCAGAGCCTGACGCCACGGGAGCAGGACGTGTTGCTGCCCCTGGTGCAGGGCTACACCAACCGCGAGATCGCCGAACAGCTGGGGGTCAGCATCAAGACCATCGACCTGTATCGCTCACGGGTGATGAAGCGCATGCAGGCCGAGCACCTGCCCGCGCTGGTGGGCATGGCGATTGCCGCTGGCCTGGTGGACCCGCTGCAGCTGCGCTGAGGCTCAGGCCACGTTGCTGTGCAGCGGTGCGCTCCCCATCAGCCGCTCGATGGCGCCGCTGAGCAGGTTTTCCAGCAGGACCTCGCGTTCACGCTCGGGCAGTGGTTGCTCACTCAACCAGCCGGGGGCGCTGTTGAGCAGGTTGGCCAGGGCATGGGCAGCGGCGCGCTGGGCCGCCGCACCGAGGCCGGGCGGGGTGCCCAGCAGTTGCAGCAACTGCTGCTCGTAACGCTCGCGCAATTGCCCGACCCGCACCTGCTGGTCGGGATTGAGGCAGCCGCTGTCACGCTCCACCAGGCGAAAATGCCGTGGCAATTCCCGGTGCAGCTTCAGGTGGGCGCGGATCAGCGCCGGCAGGCAGTCACCCTGCAGCTTGCGTCGCTGCAGGCGCTTGAGGGTGCTGTGCAGCTCATCGAAGAACTCCTCGATCAGGTCCAGCAGCAGGTGCTGCTTGCTCGGGTAATGGTGGTACAGCGAGCCCGGGGTCAGCCCCAGGTGGCTCGCCAGCTCACGCATGCCGACCTGGCCGAAGCCCTTGCTGGCGAACAGCTCCAGGGCCTTGTCGCGGCTTTCGGCAAAGCGTGAGCAGCGCTCAGCCATAGTGATGGAAACCCCGACCGGTCTTGCGCCCCAGGTAACCGGCGGCAACCATTTCCTTGAGCAGCGGCGCGGGGCGGTACTTGCTGTCGTTGAAGCCATCGTAGAAGGCCTCAAGGATCGCCAGCAGGGTGTCCAGGCCGATCAGGTCGGCCAGGGCCAGCGGGCCGATCGGCTGGTTGCAGCCCAGGCGCATGCCGGCGTCGATGTCCTCGGCGCTGGCCAGGCCTTCCTGGAACACCAGGATCGCCTCGTTGATCATCGGCACCAGGATGCGGTTGACCACAAAACCCGGGCGGTTGCCGGCGGTGATCGCGGTCTTGCCCAGGCGCTGGGCCATGTCCATGGCCAGGGCGTGGGTCGCGTCGCTGGTCTGCAGGCCGCGGATCACCTCGATCAGGCCCATCACCGGCACCGGGTTGAAAAAATGCAGGCCGATAAAGCGCTCCGGCGCGCTGACGCTGGCCGCCAGTTGGGTGATCGACAGCGACGAGGTGTTGGAGGCGATCACGCACTCGGCGCTGACCTGGGCGGCGATCTGCTGCAGCACCTTGAGCTTGAGGTCCAGGTTCTCGGTGGCGGCTTCGATCACCAGTTGCGCATCCTTGAGCACGCTGTAGTCGGTGCTGATGCGGATCCGGCCGAGGGCGGCGCGCTTGTCGTCTTCGCTCAAGGTGCCTTTGCTCACCTGGCGGTCGAGGTTCTTGCCGATGGTGGCCAGGGCCTTGTCCAGGGCGCCCTGGGCGATGTCCAGCAGGGTCACGTCAAAGCCCGCCTGGGCGCAGACCTGGGCGATGCCGTTGCCCATGGTGCCGGCGCCGATCACCCCGATAGTCGCAAGATTCATCTTCAGCTCTTCCTTTGTTCATGGCCTTCGCGGAGCATGGCGCGGTTGCCTTGCCCTGCGGGTTATCCAGCGCGAGTCTAGAGCCGCACACGGTGGCCGGCCTATGCCGAAAGCGGTCAAGGGTGCTGGCGTTTTTTGCCATAGGTCCTGCTACGGGAGTACAGCCTCTACATGCGTGAAACGGATTCGGTCGCGGTCTACTTTGTCCGGGTGATGACCCACGCCCTGCGCCAGCAGCCGGCGCGGCTGGCGGCGGTACTGAGCGAGGCCGGCATCGACCCGGCGTTGCTCGACCAGCCCCGGGCGCGGGTGTCCGGCAGTGCCTTCGCGGCCTTGTGGCTGATCCAGATCCGCGAGTTGCAGGACGAATTCTTCCAGCTCGACTCCCGCGGCATGCCGCCGGGGGCCTTTGCCCTGATCTGCCGCGGGCTGATCCAGGAGCCCAACCTGGAGAAGGCCCTGCGCCAGTGCCTGAACAACTTTGGCCTGTTTTTGCGGGACGTCGGCGCCAGCCTCGGCGTGCGCGGCAAGCGCGCGGTGATCAGCGTTGAAAGCCGCTGCACCGACCCGCTGCGCAGCCACTACGCCGAAGAAACCCTGCTGGTGCTGATCATCAGCCTGCTGTGCTGGCTGGGCGGGCGGCGGATCCCCATCGACCGCGCCGATTTTCGCCATTCGCGCCTGAGCCTCAGCGACGATGCGCTGCTGTGGGGCAGCAACCTGAGCTGGAATGCCGGGCGCACCGAGATCGAATTCGCCAGCCGCTTCCTGCGCCTGCCGGTGGTCCAGGACCTGGCCTCGCTCAAGGTGTTCCTGCGCAGCGCCCCGCAATGGCTGGTGATCCGTTTTCGCAACCAGCACGGCCTGACCACCCAGGTGCACCAGCGCCTGCGGGGCAGCCACTACAGCCAATGGCCGACCCTGGAAGCCTTCGCCCGCGAGGTGCAGATGAGCGCCAGCACCCTGCGCCGGCGCCTGGAGCGCGAGGGCGGCTCCTATCAAGAGATCAAGGACGAAGTGCGCCGCGGCGTTGCGGTCGAACTGCTGCGCCGCACCGGCGTCAGCATCAGCGAGATTGCCGAACTGACCGGCTTCCAGGAACCCAGCGCCTTCCACCGCGCGTTCAAGAAATGGACCGGCGAAAGCCCCGGGCGCTACCGCGCCCGTTTCCAGCCCGCCCTGCCTGATTCCACGACATCACGGCAACCGTAGGAGCTGGCTTGCCAGCGAAGGCGCCCGCAAGATCGGCGCGCAATCGGAGGGCCTGTTCGCCGGCAAGCCGGCGCCCGTGGGTGGTGTGGGTCAGACCGGGCTTCTGCCGGGCATCTGGATGCCGTGCTGCTGCACTCGGCGGTACAGGGTGGCGCGGGAAATGCCCAGGGCCTTGGCCGCCGCCAGCGGTTTCCAGCGGTGGCGCACCAGGGCGTCGAGCAGGACCTGGCGCTCGGGGCTGGTAGCGCTTTCCTGGGCGGGCAGGGCGCCTTCGGCTGTGGTGCCGCGCAGTTGCTCGGGCAAATCCTGCAACTGGATCAGCGGCCCTTCGCACACCGCGCAGGCGTAGCGCAGGACATGCCGCAGTTGCCGCACGTTGCCCGGCCAGCGGTAGCCCAGCAGGCACTCCAGCGCCGCATTGCCCAGTTGCACCGGTGCGCCGCAGCGCCGGGATTCCTCTTCGACTATCTGTGTGATCAGTGCCAGCCGGTCGCTGCGCTCGCGCAGCGGTGGCAGTTGAAAGCGCGCGCCGCCGAGACGGAAATACAGGTCCTCGCGAAAACTGCCCGCGGCCACCAGGGCTTCCAGGTCGCGGTGGGTGGCGCAGATCACCTGGATATCCACCGCCTTGCGTTGCGCGGCCCCCAGCGGCGCCACTTCACCCTCGGCCAGCACCCGCAGCAGGCGGGTCTGCAAGGCCAGGGGCATGTCGCCGATCTCGTCGAGGAACAGGGTGCCGCCATCGGCCTGTTGCAGCAGGCCCTGCATGCCCTTGTTCGAGGCCCCGGTAAAGGCCCCGGCGACATAGCCGAACAGCTCGCTCTCGATCAGGTTCTCGGGAATCGCCGCGCAGTTCAGCGCAACGAAGGGCCGCTCCCGACGCTGACTGGCCTGGTGCAACTGGCGGGCGAAGACTTCCTTGCCGGAGCCGGTTTCGCCCTGGATCAGCACCGGCAGATGCCGGTCCTTGACCCGCACCGCCAGGCGCAGGCTCTGTTCCACCCGCGGGTCCAGCTGTTCACCGGCCAGGCTCCGGCGCGGGCGGCTCTGGGGTCGGCGCGGCGCCTGCAAGCGGCCATGCAGCTCGGCGGACAGCGGGCACAGGACCTCGTCCCGGGCGCGCTGCAACAGCTGCGGGTCGAACACCTGGGCGATGTGTTGCGGCAGCCGCCCGAAGCGTTGCAACAGGTAGTGACGCGCCGCCGGGTTCAGGGCCCGCAGGCAGCCGTCGTCATCCCAGGCCAGCAGGTAGTCCGGCTGGCTATCGACATAACCCGGGCTGGCATGGGCCCGCAGCACCCAGTAGCCCTGGGCGCTGTTCATGAAGAACGCCTGTTCGATCTCCCGCGCGCTTTGCACCACCATCTGGCGGATCAGGTGCTGGGAGCGGCGGTCGTCCGGGGAGCGCACCGCCGACACGTCCAGCACCCCCAGCAGCTCGCCCTGGGGGTCGAACACCGGAGCGGCGGAGCAGGTCAGGCCGATGAACGCGGCGCGAAAATGGTCGCGCTTGTGCACGGTGATCGGGGTGCGCGCGGTGAGCACCGCAGCCACCCCGCAGGTGCCTTCTTCGCCTTCCGACCAGCAGGTGCCCAGGTACAGCCCGGCCTTGCGGCAGTCGTTGCGCAGGGTGGATTCCACTTGGTAGTCGATGGTCTGGCCCTGGGCGTCGGTGAGCAGCACGCAGTAGTCGGCGTCGCGCACCCGGCCATGCAGGCGGGCCACTTCCTCGCTGGCGATGCGCAGGAACAGCTCGGAGCGCTCGCGGCATTCCTTGAGCAGGTTTTCCGAGAGGATGCGCGGCCCCTGCAGCGAGCCGGGGTCCAGCCGGTGCTGCTCCATGGAGCGCCGCCAGGAATCGAGAATCAGGCTCGGCACCGGCGCCTGGGGCAGGTGCGCGGCGTTCTTCAGGACCCGGCTGACACAGTCCACATGGGCTTTGGAATGTGCGGAAAGCATGAAGGCCTCCGGTTGCAGCTTCTTATCGTTGTCGGCGCATTAAGCGCCGATCCACGGCCCTCGACAAGCACCGGACGGCGCCGTGGGGGCGGTGAGACGCAACGTCTCAGGATCTCGCCAAGGCCCCGTGCAGCCTGACATGCGACGTCTCAGGGACGGCGTTCCCCAATGCTCTGGGGCAAGCACGCCAGCCGCTCTGGAACGGCCTTCTGCGGAGATTTTCCGACAACTGGCACCGGCCTTGCTCTAGCCCTTGGCAACCAGTCCTTGGCAACCGGCTCCTGACCACCCGCGCTGACTGGCCCATCGAAGAATAAGAACGAGGTGCCCGATGTTTTCTCCTGCCTGTGATCCATCCGCGGTGCGCCCTTGAGCCGCCGTCCCCTGAGCGTCGGCATCATCGCCAACCCGGCCTCGGGCCGTGATGTGCGCCGCCTCACTGCCAACGCCGGGCTGTTCTCCAGCACCGACAAGGTCTCGGTGATCCAGCGTCTGCTAGCGGCCTTTGGCGCCACCGGCATCGAGCAGGTGCTGATGCCCACCGACATGACCGGCATCGCCGCCGCAGTGCACAAGAACAGCCGCAGCCGCCAGGCCCGGGAGCAGCACTGGCCGGCCCTGGAGTTCCTCGACCTGACCCTGCGCCAGAGCGTCGAGGACACCCGCCAGGCCGCCCGCTGGATGGCCGAGCGCGGGGTGGCGCTGATCGCCGTGCTCGGTGGCGACGGCACCCACAAGGCGGTGGCCGCCGAGGTTGGCGACATTCCGCTGCTGACCCTGTCCACCGGCACCAACAACGCCTTTCCAGAGCTGCGCGAAGCCACCAGCGCCGGGCTGGCCGGTGGGCTCTACGCCAGCGGTCGGGTGCCGGCCGAGATCGCCCTGCGGCGCAACAAGCGCCTGCTGGTGCGCGAACCGGCCCGGGGCCTGTGCGAAGTGGCCCTGGTGGACGTGGCGGTGTCGCCCCTGGCCTTTATCGGGGCCCGGGCCATCAGCCGTGGCAGCGACCTGGCCGAGGTCTTCGTGACCTTCGCCGAACCCCAGTCCATCGGCATTTCCGCGCTCTGCGGGTTGTGGCTGCCGGTGACTCGCCAGGAACCCCACGGCGCCTGGATGCGCCTGGACCGGCAATCCCCCGAAGCGCTGCTGGTGCCCCTGGCCCCCGGCCTGTTGCAGGGCTGCGGCGTGCTGGACGCCGGCTACCTGCAACCCGACGTCCCCCAGCCCCTGTGCCTGAGCGCCGGCACCCTGGCCCTGGATGGCGAGCGCGAGATCGAATTCAACCCCCACGACCGGCCCACGGTCACCCTGGATGCCGGCGGTCCGCTGAGCATCGACGTCAATGCGGTCCTGGAACACGCGGCGCGCGAGCGCCTGCTGGCCATCGACCGCGATCACCGGCAACACCCCGTGAACCTTCAGTCCCAAGACACCCTGGAGAATAAAAATGTCGACACCCCTGACCACTGATCAACTGCTCCACGCCTACCGGGTGATGCGCACCATCCGCGCATTCGAAGAACGCCTGCACGTGGAATTCGCCACCGGCGAGATCCCCGGTTTCGTCCACCTTTACGCCGGGGAGGAAGCCTCCGCCGCCGGGGTCATGGCCCACCTGCGGGACGATGACTGCATCGCCTCCAACCACCGTGGCCACGGCCATTGCATCGCCAAGGGCGTGGACGTCTACGGGATGATGGCGGAGATCTACGGCAAGAAGACCGGGGTCTGCCAGGGCAAGGGCGGCTCCATGCACATCGCCGATTTCGAGAAGGGCATGCTCGGCGCCAACGGCATCGTCGGTGCCGGCGCGCCGCTGGTGGTGGGCGCGGCCCTGGCCGCCCGGCTGCAGGGCACCGACGGCGTGTCGGTGGTGTTCTTCGGCGACGGTGGCTCCAACGAAGGCGCGGTGTTCGAGGCCATGAACATGGCCTCGGTGTGGAACCTGCCGTGCCTGTTCATCGCCGAGAACAACGGCTACGCCGAGGCCACGGCCTCCAACTGGTCGGTGGCCTGCGACCACATCGCCGACCGCGCCGCCGGTTTCGGCATGCCCGGGGTGACGGTGGACGGTTTTGATTTCTTCGCCGTGCATGAAGCCGCCGGCGCTGCCGTGGAACGGGCCCGGGCCGGGGAGGGGCCGTCGCTGATCGAGGTCAAGCTGACTCGCTACTACGGCCACTTCGAGGGCGACGCCCAGACCTACCGCGCGCCCGATGAGGTCAAGCATTACCGCGAGCACAACGACTGCCTGATGCAGTTCCGCGAGCGCACCACCCGTTCGGGCCTGGTGCAGGCCAGCCAGCTGGAGCAGATCGATGCCGACGTGGAAGCGCTGATCGAGGACGCGGTGCGCAAGGCCAAGACCGATCCCAAGCCGAGCCCGGCCGACCTGCTCAGCGACGTGTACGTCGCTTATCCCTGAGCGGCCCCTTAATCGCCCCCTACAACAAAAATCGAGAGAACCATCATGGCGAGAAAAATCAGTTACCAGCAGGCCATCAACGAAGCCCTGGCCCAGGAAATGCGTCGCGACCCCAGCGTGTTCATCATGGGTGAAGACGTGGCGGGCGGTGCCGGTGCCCCCGGCGACAACGACGCCTGGGGCGGCGTGCTCGGGGTGACCAAGGGCCTCTACCATCAATTTCCCGGGCGGGTGCTGGACACCCCACTGTCGGAAATCGGCTATGTCGGTGCCGCGGTCGGCGCCGCCACCCGTGGCGTGCGCCCGGTGTGCGAATTGATGTTCGTCGACTTCGCCGGCTGCTGCCTGGACCAGATCCTCAACCAGGCGGCGAAGTTTCGCTACATGTTCGGCGGCAAGGCCCAGACCCCGCTGGTGATCCGCACCATGGTCGGCGCCGGCTTGCGCGCGGCGGCCCAGCACTCGCAAATGCTCACCTCGCTGTGGACCCACATCCCCGGCCTGAAAGTGGTTTGCCCGTCGTCGCCCTACGACGCCAAGGGCCTGCTGATCCAGGCGATCCGCGACAACGACCCGGTGATCTTCTGCGAGCACAAAATGCTCTACAGCCTGCAGGGCGAAGTGCCGGAAGAGTCCTACGCGATTCCCTTCGGCGAGGCCAACTTCCTGCGCGACGGCAAGGACGTGACCCTGGTGTCCTACGGGCGCACGGTGAACACCGCCCTGGACGCGGCGCGCAACCTGGCCGGACGCGGCATCGATTGCGAAGTCATCGACCTGCGCACCACCAGCCCGCTGGACGAAGACAGCATCCTGGAAAGCGTGGAGAAGACCGGGCGTCTGGTGGTGATCGACGAAGCCAACCCACGCTGCTCCATGGCCACCGACATCTCGGCGCTGGTGGCGCAGAAAGCCTTCGCATCGCTCAAGGCGCCGATCGAAATGGTCACCGCGCCCCATACGCCGGTGCCGTTCTCCGACGCCCTGGAAGACCTGTACATCCCCGACGCGGCGAAGATCGAAAACGCCGTGCTCACTGTGATCGAGTGGAGCCGCCGATGAGCCAGATCCATACCCTGACCATGCCCAAGTGGGGCCTGTCGATGACCGAGGGCCGGGTCGATGCCTGGCTCAAGGAAGAAGGGCAGAGCATCAGCAAGGGCGATGAAGTGCTGGACGTGGAGACCGACAAGATCTCCAGCAGCGTCGAGGCGCCGTTCTCCGGCGTCCTGCGCCGGCAGATCGCCCGCCAGGACGAAACCCTGGCGGTGGGCGCGCTGCTGGGCATCGTGGTCGACGGCGAGGCCAGCGACGCCGAGATCGACGCGGTGATCGCGCAGTTCCAGGCCAGCTTCGTGCCCGGCGACAGCGCCGCCGAAGACCACGGCCCGGCGCCGCAGAAGGTCGAACTGGGCGGCCGGCTGATCCGCTATTTCGAACGCGGCGAAGGCGGCACGCCGCTGCTGCTGGTGCATGGCTTTGGTGGCGACCTCAACAACTGGCTGTTCAACCACGAAGCCCTGGCCGCCGGGCGCCGGGTGATCGCCCTCGACCTGCCGGGCCACGGCGAATCGGCCAAGGCCCTGCAACGGGGCGACCTCGACGAATTGAGCCAAGTGCTGCTGGCACTGCTGGATCACCTGGAGATTCCCGTGGCCCATCTGGTGGGCCACTCCATGGGCGGCGCGGTGTCCCTGAATACCGCGCGGCTGGCGCCGCAACGGGTGCGCTCGCTGACCCTGATCGGCAGCGCCGGGCTGGGCCGCGAGATCAATGGCGACTACCTGCAAGGCTTCGTCGAGGCCAGCAACCGCAATGCGCTCAAGCCGCAACTGGTGCAGCTGTTCTCCAACGCCGAACTGGTGAACCGGCAGATGCTCGACGACATGCTCAAGTACAAGCGCCTGGAAGGGGTGCAGGACGCCCTCGGGCAGCTGGCCAACAACCTCTTCGCCGACGGCCGCCAGCAGGTCGACCTGCGCCCGGTGGTGCAGGACGGCGCGCAGCCGGTGCTGGTGATCTGGGGCAGCGACGACCGGATCATCCCGGCGAGCCACAGCGCCGATCTCAAGGCGCAGATCGAGGTGCTGCCGGGGCAGGGGCACATGCTGCAGATGGAAGCGGCGGAGCAGGTCAACCGCCTGATCCTCGACTTCATTCGCCAGCACTGAGGTGTGCGGCGGCGGCCAGGGGGCCGTCGCCGCTCGATAACAACCAGGAGAAGCCAAGATGAGTGTTTCCCTCAAATCCGTTCCAAGCATGCGCGCCGCGGTCTGGCACGGCCGTCACGATATCCGCGTCGAAGACGTGCCGCTGCCCGACGCGCCGCCTGCCGGCTGGGTGCAGATCCGCGTCGACTGGTGCGGCATCTGCGGCTCCGACCTGCACGAATACCTGGCCGGGCCGGTGTTCATTCCGGTGGACGCGCCGCACCCGCTGACCGGGATCAAGGGCCAGTGCATTCTCGGCCACGAGTTCTGCGGCGAGATCGTCGCCCTGGGCGAAGGAGTCCAGGGGTTCAGTGTCGGCCAGCCGGTGGCCGCCGACGCCTGCCAGCACTGCGGCACCTGCTACTACTGCACCCACGGCCTGTACAACATCTGCGAGAACCTGGCCTTTACCGGGCTGATGAACAACGGCGCCTTTGCTGAACTGGTGAACGTGCCGGCCAACCTGCTGTACGCCTTGCCGGACAACTTTCCCGCCGAGGCCGGGGCGCTGATCGAGCCGTTGGCGGTGGGCATGCACGCGGTGAAAAAAGCCGGCAGTTTGCTCGGACAGAACGTGGTGGTGGTCGGCGCCGGCACCATCGGCCTGTGCACCATCATGTGCGCCAAGGCCGCCGGCGCGGCCCAGGTGATCGCCCTGGAAATGTCCGGCGCGCGCAAGGCCAAGGCCTTGGAAGTGGGCGCCACCCATGTGCTCGACCCCAAGGAATGCGACGCCCTGGCCGAGGTCAAGCGCCTGACCGGCGGGCTGGGGGCCGATGTCAGCTTCGAATGCATCGGCAACAAGCACACCGCCAAGCTGGCCATCGACCTGATCCGCAAGGCCGGTAAATGCGTGTTGGTGGGGATATTCGAGGAGCCCAGCGAGTTCAACTTCTTCGAACTGGTGGCCACCGAGAAAACGGTGCTCGGGGCCTTGGCCTACAACGGTGAGTTCGCCGACGTGATTGCCTTTATCGCCGATGGCCGCCTGGATATTTCGCCCCTGGTGACC
Source organism: Pseudomonas sp. TKO26 (assembly GCF_003225665.1). Taxonomy (NCBI): domain Bacteria; kingdom Pseudomonadati; phylum Pseudomonadota; class Gammaproteobacteria; order Pseudomonadales; family Pseudomonadaceae; genus Pseudomonas; species Pseudomonas sp. TKO26. The sequence continues at coordinate 124,739 of NZ_QKLN01000015.1, read as the reverse complement.
GGGCGCATCCAGCTGGAACAGATCGTTGGCCAGGGCTTCGAGGAACTGGTCAACAACAAGGAACATAACGTCAAGATCATCGTGTCCCCCGGTCAGTTGCGACGCCCTTAAGGGGCGCTCTTTGGCGATGGCCGGCGGCGGCCATCGCACTTTTTTACAGTTTTGCGTTCTATCACCAGGCCTGGCCGCGCCGATCCCCGCCGCAGCCCGTGAATTTTGACCCGGTGCCGATGGCCTACGCTCCCTCTTCTTGCATGATGCAAACCCGCTTTGCGCGCCTGTTTCTGGTGGCGCTGCTGATGTTGGGCGCCACGGCCTGCAGCCAGCAACAAGGCCGCGATCTGGCCAAACAGTTTCGTGAAGGCAAGCCTGACGAATTCTTCCAGACCAGTGTCGACCGCATGGCCACCATTGGCATGCGCGACAACCTGCAGAGCCTGTACTTGCTGATGGGCAAGCTCTACCTGCGCAATCCCAGCCAATGGCGCAAATCGGGGTTCCCCGATGGCACCAGCGCCCAGCGCGAGATCCGCAACGCCATCGAAAAACGCCAGCCACTACCGGCCCTGGGCGATCGCCGCGACCTGGCGGCCCTGAGTTATTCCCTGAGCCCGGAGTTCCAGGGGGATCGGGTCGGCGCCTTCATTTATGCCATCGGCAGCATGCTGGTGACCGCCCATGGCGGGCGCACCGAGTTCTACATGACCGACAGCATCGACCCGCAGTTCATCAGCAACGCCGCGCGCAATATCGAAAAGGCCACCTGGCTGCTGAGCCAGCGCCAGGATGCCAATGGCGTGTTGTTGCTGTTTTCCAACGAGATTTCCGAGGAGGGCAGCAACCTGAGTTTTGCCGTGGAGTTCGGCAAGATTGTGGCGCGCCTGGATCTGCTGACGCAGATTCTGGATGAGCGTTATCGACGGGTGGGGTTCAACTATGCGCAGAGTTTGTTGCTGATGAATTTTTTGCCGGTGCAGTAGGGGAGCAGAGCACTCACCTTATGGCCAGGGAGCTTGCTCCTGCTCGGGTCCAGGCACTGGCTGAACCCTCATGGGAACACCTCCCCCTGCAAGTTTCAGCGTTGCTCCGCCAGGTCCTGTTGTTCGGGTTCCAGGCGTTGCACAGAGACTTGGGTCATCAGGGTGTTGGAGAAGTGCAGCTTGCCTGCTCTGGGGTTGTTGACGATCGATGTGGTGTTGCGCGCGATGTTGAAGTCCGCCTGTTCCAGCCACGAGCGCAATGTTCCGGAGTAACTGAAGCTGTAGTAACCGTTGTCTGATTTTCGCAAGCCGCTGCTGCTGTAGATGACCCTGGGCGTCGAGTGTAGGTCGTGCACCTTTGCAGTGAACTCCAGCGTCTGTTTCTCGCCATTGACCCCACAGGCCTGCTGCCATTGCGCGGCGTTGTCCTGCAGGGGCTGTTCACGGCCTGGCAGCATCAGGCACAAGAGCAGTTCGAGGTCCTGGGGGGCGAGCACGTTGAGCGTACCCAGCAACCCTTGCTCCTGATCGGCGAGTTCTTTGGGCTTGAGCTTTTCCAGCGACGGTTGCAAGCGCGCAAGGTCCAGGTAGTTGTCCAGTTGGGCGAAGCTGCCATCGGGGTTGAGGCGAACCTGGAAGCGTTGTTCGGTCAACGCCCTGAATATCTGCAGCGTTTTGTTGTAAGGGTGATCGGGGGAGGCCAATCCGGGATGAACCAGTTCGTACTCCAGTTCGGCGGTGTCCTGCATCGTCACTTCCGGTTCACGGGTGTCGAGGGTGAACGCCAGTGGCCCGGCGGACTCCTGTATCTGCACGCGGGTGATCTGTCCTTGCAACCACAACTGCCCGTCGGTTTGTGGCTTGAGGTCCAGGCTCAAGTCGAACGTCAGGGTGCCGCCATTTTTTCTGGAGCTGCGGTCCAGGGTGCTCTTGGATTCACTGTGCATCTGCACCAGGGCTTGATACTCGGTATGCGTGGCGTGTGGGTCGAGCGCCGGCAAGGCGACAATCGGTGGTGGCGGGGGAGGTGTTGCATCCTCACAGGCGCTGAGCAGGCTCAGGCAGGCAAGCGTCAGGCCCAGGCGCTGAACGAGGGGGAAACGAGTGGAGAGCATGGATGAAAGTCCTTTTTCGGGCACTGAGGTGGAGCTGCTTGCCTAGCAAGGGGGAGTGGCCAAAGTGGGGGGCATCTTAGGGGCTTGTAGCGGTTGTCGCCACTGATGGTTTCGCCCTTACGGCTTTTCCAAAGTGAGTGGCTGAAAGAGCGAAACCGTCAGCCGCCAAACCCGCAGCAACGGATATGTCCCCACCACCAGCATCAAAGAACTCCCCTCATTTCTTCAGCACCTTCCCCTGACCAGGAATATGCAAATACGACATCACGCTTTCCGTCAGCTCAGTGGCCAATTTCACCGCTTTTTCATTGCGCGCCATCACCCCGGCGACCAGCCCTTCGATCAAGGCCAGCACGGCGATGTTGGAGCTGGTCAGCACCGGGTGATCGCAGGGCGCGAACAGGGTGTGCTCGGCTATCGCGGTGAGCGGCGAGGCGGGGGAGTCGGTGATGGCCAGCACTGTTGCCCCGCGTTCACTGGCAAAGCGCGCCAGTTGCAGGGTGTCCTGGGAGTAGCGTGGCAGGGAGATTGCCAGCAGCACGTCCTGATCCGTGATCGCGGCCAGCCGGTAGGCGGCGTTTTCATTGCCGCCTTCCATGCTGATGGCCGTGGCGTCGGCGCAGAACGGCATCAGGGTGGCGGCAGCGAGCCCGGCCAGGTAGACGCTGTTGCCGAACCCCAGGATGTAGACCTTGCGCGCGCTGGTCAGGCAGGTGATGAAGGCGTCGAAGCTGTCGGCATGGTTGCTGGTGGCGGCGGTGGCCAGGTTGCTGCCGGCGCTCTGCAGTTGTTCGTGCAGGCCAAAGGCGCCACCCGGGCGCTGGGCCAGTTCGTTGCGCAGCTTGTCCACCGGCGACACCATCTGCTGCAAGGTGGTGACCAGCTCGGCCTTCATGCCGCTGTAGCCCCCCAGGTCCAGGGCCTTGGCCAGACGGTTGACGGCGGCGGGCGAGGTCAGGGTGGCTTGAGCCATCTCCTCGATGGTCAGGGTCGCGGCCTTGAGCGGGTGGCGCAGGATGAAGTCCGCCACCTTGCGCAGCGACGGCGGCAGTTCGGCGACGATTTCCGACAGTTTGCGCATTACCGGCGCGGCGTAGACCGAGGTGTCTTTCGATGGGCTTGGCATATCCGGCTCGACAGTGGTTGAAGGGGGAGGAGGGCGCTGCCGGGCGCCCTGGCGAGATGGCCCGGAGTGTATCCGAAGCCGGTCGCGCCAGGGCCGCGCCCAGCGCTGGAGTGGCGACTTTACTTCAAACTCCCGGCGAGGAACTGTTGCAGGCGCTCGGACTGCGGGTTGGCCAGCACTTCACGGGGCGCGCCGCGTTCTTCCACCAGGCCCTGGTGGAGGAACACCAGTTGGTTGGACACCTCCCGGGCAAAGCCCATTTCGTGGGTCACCACCACCATGGTGCGGCCTTCCTGCGCCAGGTCCTGCATGACTTTCAGCACCTCGCCCACCAGCTCGGGGTCGAGCGCCGAGGTCGGTTCGTCAAACAGCATCACCTGCGGTTCCATCGCCAGGGCGCGGGCAATCGCCACCCGTTGCTGCTCGCCACCGGACATGTGCCCCGGCCAGGCATGCCGGCGCTGCGCCACGCCGACTTTCTCCAGGTAGTGCTCGGCGCGCTGCCGTGCCTCCTGCCTGCTCAGGCCCAGTACCTGCACCGGGGCTTCCATCACGTTGTCCAGGGCGCTCATGTGGGACCAGAGGTTGAAGTGTTGAAACACCATCGACAGCTGCGAACGCATGCGTTGCAGCTGCTTGGGCTCGGCCGCCTGCAACCCGCCGTGCTTGCCGGCCACCAGCTTGAGGGGGTCGCCATTGAGCAGGATGGTGCCGGCATTGGGTTGCTCCAGAAGATTGATACAGCGCAGGAAGGTGCTCTTGCCCGAGCCGCTGGAGCCGATCAGGCTGATCACGTCGCCGGCCCGGGCCTGCAGGGACACGCCCTTGAGCACCTGATGCGCGCCGTAGCTTTTGTGCAGGTCCTGAACTTCAAGTTTGTACATGCTGTGAACTCTCCGGAATCAGTCGCTGAGCAAGCGACCCTGGCGAATGGGGGTAGCGCCGGCGACTTTGGCCAGCCACAGCCCGGGCTGGGCGAAGCGCAGGCGTTCGCGGGCATAGACAATGCCGTCGGTGCTGGCACGTACCACGCTGTGCCGGTCGGTGAGCGGGTCGATGACCTCGAACAGCGGATCGCCGACCTTGACCTGTGCGCCCACGGGTTGCAGAAAACTCACCACCCCGGGATGGGGCGCATAGGCGTATTGCGCCCCGGCAAAGGGCAGTGCCTGGCACTGGCTGGGCGGCGCCGCGGGCCAGTCGCCGCTGATCAGGCCCTGCTCGGCGAGGTAGCCGAGAATGGCGTGGGCGCTGGCGAGGCAGGGTTCGCGTTCGGTGTCGGCCATGCCGCGCAATTCGATGGTGGTGGCCGCGCAGGCCAGGGGAATATTGGCGTCGGGAAAGCGTTCCGCCAGGTGCAACCAGGTAATTCCACAGGCTTCGTCGAAAGCGCTGCCGCCCGCATCCTCGGCCAGCAGGGCCACCTCGGCGCCGAGGCGGGCGGCCAGTGGTTGCAGGCGCGGCCAGTGTTGCGGCATGGCGTACAGCAACATGACCGACTCGAAATCGCAGTGCAGGTCCAGCACCAGGTCGGCGTCACAGGCGTGCTGCAGCAGCAGGCGGCGCAGGCCGTCGAGTTCCGAGGCGGGGGCCGGCATGGTTGCGAGCACCTCGGCCATGGCGCGGCGGATCAGCGCGACGTTGGCCTCGGCGTCATCGCCCAGTTGCCCTAGCAGCTCTGCTGCAACCGGCTCGAACAGCTCCGGGAAGTCGCGGTTGAAGTTCTTGCCGCTGGAGAACTCGAAGCGCCCCTGATGGGTGGCCTGGAACATCTGGGCGATACCCAGCGGGTTGGCCATGGGGACCAGTTCGATCACCCCGCTCAGACGGCCCTGGCTTTCCAGTTCCAGGAGCCGGCGCTTGAGTTCGACGGCGACGCGCATCCCCGGCAGTTCATCAGCGTGCAATGACGCCTGGATATAGGCCTTGCGTGTGCCGCTGCCAAAGCGAAACAGCGTCAGCGTGCGTTCGGTGCCGGTGGCGCTCCACGGCAACGGGTATTGAATATGCTCCATGGCAGCTCCTCAGTGCTTGCGCGGTGCCAGGTACGCAAGCCAGCGGCGCTCGGCCAGCTTGAACAGACGCACCAGAATGAAAGTCAGGACCAGGTAGATCAGCCCGGCGGTGATGAATGCCTCGAACGGCAGGTAGAAGCGTGAGCTGACCGTGCGCGCCGCCCCGGTGATATCGACCAGGGTGACGATCGAGGCCAGGCTGGTGGTTTGCAGCATCATCAGCACTTCGTTGCTGTATTGCGGCAAGGCCCGGCGCAGGGCCGACGGCAGCAGGATGCGCCGGTACAGGGTCAGGCGCGACATGCCCATGGCCCTGGCGGCTTCGATCTCGCCGGCAGGCGTGGCGCGCAGGCTGCCGGCCAGCAGCTCGGCGCTGTAGGCACTGGTGTTGATGGCAAAAGCCAGGCAGGCGCAAAAGGTCGCGCTGGACAGGTACGGCCAGAGCAGGCTCTGGCGTACGGCCTCGAACTGCGCCAGGCCGTAGTAGATCAGGAACAGTTGTACCAGCATCGGCGTGCCGCGAATCACATAGGTGTAGAGCCAGGCCGGAGCGTTGAGCAGCGCTGAGCGCGATACCCGCATCAGCGCCAGGGGCAGTGCCAGGAGCAAGCCCAGGGCCAGGGAAATCAGCAGCACCTTGAGGGTCACCAGGGCGCCATTGAGGTACAGCGGCAGGTTGTCCCAGATCAGTTGATAGTCGAGCATCATCGTCGGTTCCTCTCACAGTTCGGCGGCTTTGAGGCCGACCGAGTAGTGTTTTTCCAGGCAGCGCAACAGCACCAGGGACAGGCTGGTGAGCAGCAGGTACAGCGCCGCCACGGCGATGAAAAAAGTAAAGGGCTGGTGGGTGGCGTCCGCGGCGTTCTTGGCCTTGAACATCATGTCCTGCAGGCCGATCACCGAGATCAGCGCGGTGGACTTGGTCAGCACCAGCCAATTGTTGGTGAAGCCGGGAATGGCGAAACGCACCATCTGCGGCACCAGGATTCGCCAGAACACCTTGCCTGCACTCATGCCGTAAGCCAGGCCGGCCTCGGCCTGCCCCTTGGGGATGGCCATGAAGGCGCCGCGAAAGGTTTCCGAGAGGTAGGCGCCAAAGATGAAGCCCATGGTGCAGACCCCGGCGACAAAGGGGTTGATGTCGATGTAGCGGCTGTAGCCCAGTGCCAGGGCGATGCGGTTCACCAGATCCTGGCCGCCGTAGAAGATCAGCAGGATCAGTACCAGGTCGGGAATGCCGCGAATCAGGGTGGTGTAGCTTTCCCCGAGCAACGCCAGCCCTTTGAGCGAAGACAAGCGCAGGGCCGCGCCGATCAGCCCCAGGACAATCGCCAGGGACATGGACGTCAGGGCCAGGTTGATGGTCAGCCAGGCGCCATCGAGAATGCTCGATCCGTAGCCGTGGAGCATGATGAAGTTCCTCAAGCGAGCGCCGCAAGGCGCGCAACACAAGCCCCCGGCGACGCCTGCGGGCGGCCGGCGCCGGGGTTCAGGAAAGGCTTACTCGCCGTAGATATCGAACGCGAAGTAGCGGGCCATCACTTGCTGGTACTTGCCGTTGGCGCGGATCGCGTCGAGTGCCGCATTCAGGCGCGTCAGGTTGGCGCTGTCGCCTTTGCGCACGGCGATCCCGGCGCCCCGGCCGAAGTATTTCGGGTCGTTGATATCAGGTCCGGTCAGGGCGAAACCCTGGCCCGCCGCGGTCTTGATAAAGCTCTCGTTGGTGTTGACGATATCGGCCAGGGTGGCGTCCAGGCGGCCCGCGGCCAGATCGAGGAAGGCTTCGTTCTGCGAGCCATAGCGCACCACCATGACGCCGGCCGGCTCCAGTTGCTCGGTGGCAAAACGATCGTAGGTCGAGGAGCGTTGCACGCCGAGTTTCTTGCCCTTGAGGTCCAGCAGCGGGTCATGGATCAGGCTGCCGGCCTTCATCGCGAACTTGCCCGGCGTGTGGTAGTACTTTTTGCTGAAATCCACGGATTTCATCCGGTCTTCGGTGATCGACATCGACGACAGCACGGCATCGATCTTGCGCACCTTGAGCGACGGGATCATGCCGTCGAACTCTTGAATGACCCACTCGCACTTGACCTGCATTTCCTCGCACAGCGCGTTGCCGATGTCGTAGTCGAAGCCACTGACCTTGCCCTCCGGGGTCTTGAAGGAAAAGGGCGGGTAGGCGGCTTCGATGCCGATGCGCAGGCTGTCTTCGTCGGCATGGGCGAGGAAGCTGGACGCGCACAGCAGCAGAGCACCTAGAAGTTCTGTCTTGTTCATTTTGTTGACTCCTGGGAGGGCGTTGGGAATACGGGTGCCCGCCATCCGGGGTGGCGCGCTGGATCTGTCCTGTGATCGGCGGAGATATAAATGACACAATAAAAATCAATGTGCAATCGTATTGAAAAAAATCATATCAGTTGATGGTGTGGAAAATCGCACCCATACCGCTCCGTAGCCGCTAGCAAGGGCTGTTGCGGTCAAGTCGCCGGGCACAAATGACCCGCGGGCAGGAGTTCGACTCGCCCGAGGCGCATGTGGATTTCATTGTGCTGAACCGGGCGCTGATCCTGCCGGCATAGGGGATTCCTGCGCGCTGCTCGATCGCCAGTCGCGCAGGTAGCGGGCTACATGTTGCGAATTCTCTCGATCACTTTCAGCTCGAACTCGAAGCCAATGCCCACGTCATTCAGGGTTTCGGTCACGCGGGCCATGAAGTACTCGGCCTGCTCGGGAAGTTCATACAAACCCACCACCCGGATGATCGGGTACTTGCCGTAGGCGCCGGGAATCTCGGTGTAGATCTCGCCACTTTCGATAAAGGCGATGTAGGCGTTGATCTTCTCTTGCAGCATGAGCAGGTGTTCGCCCTGGGCCGCCTTGTCGCCCCATTCCAGATGGTCGGTCATGACCAGTAGCAGGTTGTTGGGCTCTTCCTTGGAGCGAACCCAGAAATCGATGACTTTGGGATTGGTGATGGACATGTCTGATCCTTCAGGAGGTCGGCTTGCAAGCGTTTCATTTACCGGGTCACTGACCGCCATGTCACCAGTCCATCCAGGCCATGCTCGGACTTCAGGTAGTTGAGGGTGTTTTGTGCCTCGGCCTTTTCTTCGAACGGGCCGGCAAAGAGGTGGGGCGGCTCATCGAGAACGCTGGGTATGTCGATTCGTCCCATCTGTTGGGCCATGCGTGCAAATTCTTCATCGGTTTGAGCGCTAATGCGTGCGACCCAACCGCTGCGATCTCTCAAGGCGATAGGCTCCACGTCGGCTGCGCAGTGTTTGCATCGTGAGGCGTTGGCCTGGATGTCCTGGCCGCAGGCAGGACAAGGGCGCAGATCTTCATGCACCAGCGCGTCAACCCCGGTCTTTGCCAGCCGCGGCATCAACAGCACGGCAATCAGGGCCATGCAGGGAAAGAACAGCCCGATTGCAAACCATCTTGGCCCCGAGCGCCCGCGGGTACTTGCAGCGTAAGCGGTCATCGCCGTGAGAATGAGCCAGAGGGGGAGCGAGACGCCCATTGCAACTCCTTGTGTCGAGGTGTGAGTAATGCTCCCGCTGAACGGGGGGTGCAAAATATCCGTTCTTTGGCGGCGACGCCATAGACCATCACGGGGGCTCCCGCTTGAAGAGTCACAAGCTCAACGACGCCATTGGTTTCGCAGACACCCCTCACGGTGCAGGGTGACTCAAGGCTTTTTCCCGGACGGCGGCCACGAACCACCCGGGTGTACCTTGAGCAAGAGCGGCTAGGCGCGCGCCTGCCGGGATAGCCGATCCTTTGCCTACCGTATTTCCCGGAGCCTTTGCCCTGTGCCTGACTTGCCGATCAACGCCGCCTATGCGAAACGCTTCAACGCGGTACTCGCCTACATCGATGAAAACCTTGAAGGCGACCTGTCGGTGAGGACCTTGAGCCGGATGGCGAACTTCTCGGAGTTTCACTTCCATCGGCAATTCAGCGCATTCGTGGGCGTGCCGGTTGCACGTTATGTGCAATTGATGCGCTTGCGCGGTGCGGCCCATCGCCTGCTGTACCTGGCGGACTACTCGGTGCTGGAAGCCGCGCTTGGCGCCGGTTTCGAAAGCCCCGAGGCTTTTTCCAGGGCGTTCAGGCGGGCATTCGGCATGAGCCCGAGTGCATTCAGGAAGCAGCCGAACTGGCAGGTCTGGAATGCGGTATTTGCTATCCCTCATTTTTCCAGGAGCATCATCATGCAGGTACGAATCGTGGACTTTGCCGACACCCGGGTTGCAGCGCTGGAGCACTGCGGGCCTGCCGGGCTGGTCAATGAAAGCGTGCGCAGGTTTATCGATTGGCGGATGCACAGCGGGCAGTCGCCGGTGGCGTCGAGTCGCAGTTTTGGCATTCCCTTCAACAACCCCGATACCACGGCGCCGCAGGAATTTCGCTTTGCCATCTGCGGCGAGATTCATGAGGCGGTGGCCGCCAATGAGGCGGGCATTCGCGAGATGCAGATTGCCGGTGGCCGCTATGCGGTGGTGCGGCATGTGGGCTCGCCGGATCATATAGGTGAAAGCATCTACCCGATCTACCGCGATTGGCTGCCGGGCAGTGGCGAGGAACTGCGGGATCAGCCGCTGTTCTTTGAATACCTGAGTATTTATCCGCAGACGCCGCAGGAGCAGTGGCTGACGGATATTTATGTGCCCTTGCAGTAGCGGGGGTGGGTCAAACCTTGCGCATGACCTCGATTTGCACATCACCTACGGTTGCAGGAGCTCGACCTTTGGAAAAGTTGAAACACTTTAGCGTTCAGGGAACCGCGGTGGGCAGTGACCAGAGCATCCAGCTGGATGAGATCTCGATTCTCGCCGAGCCGGAAACGCTCAGGGCGCTGGGTGTTTTCTTGATCAATGCAGCAAGCGAAATGGCGCTCAATGGACGGGAGCATGTGCATCTGCAAGAGGTGATCGAGGACTTTTCCCATGAGCAGCATGTGGATTTCATTGCGCTTAATCGAGCGCTGATTCTGCCTGCATGAGGTATTGCTGCGCGCTGCTCAACCGGGTGCGGCGCGCAGGTGGCGGGCTACAGGCTGGGAGCCTCTTCGTTCACTTTCAGCTCGAAATCGAAGCCAATGCCGCGCGCGTTGAGGATCTCGGCAATGCGTTTGAAAAACCAATCGACTTGCTCGGGCAGTTCGTGCAAACCCAGTACCCGGATAATCAGGTGCTTGCCGCAGGCATCGGGAATTTCGCTGTAGATCTGCTCACTTTCGATAAAGGTGATGTAGGTGTTGATCTTCTCTTGCAGCAGGAGCAGGTGTTCGCTGTGTGCCGCTTCGTCGCCCCATTCGAGGGGGTCGACCATGATCAACAGCAGGCTGTCGGGCGGGTCTTTGGGGATTGCCCAGATATCGATGACTGTTGGGTTGGTGATGGACATGTCTGATCCTTCAGGAGGTCGGGGGCGGCATTGTATGACATGGCTGAGGGCAGTTTCAGGACGCGGTCGAGAACACTTGGCGATACGCCAGCCTTTTGCAACTTGAGCTACAACACAAATTTCACCCCGGCGGAATGTTTTCATGACATGTTCGGATTTAAGGTGATTGCGAAGTGCCACTATTCTTGCCAGGCTGATTGAACCCGCATCTGGCTCAATGCCGTGCTCCAGGCTTCAGGCCAAGAAAAGCCCGGATGGCAGCGGCATGGGCGGTGAGGTTCGACTCAACTGAGGCTGACGCGCTGAGGCGGCTTACGGTCGATCAACCAGTCGTCAGGCTGTTTGCAGCTCCATGACCTACAGTCGATAGCTTGGGATGACAGCAGCGAAGTACCGACAACTCCACTCAGAGATAAAAATGCACGTCAGGACGTAGTCGTGAACTGTCGATCCAGAGTTCGGCGGGGTCCAGCCAGACGGCCAGTGCCTGCGGGGAGATGGCCAATCTGGCGATCGAGTTGAATCGGTTGGTGGCGCGGTTCAGGGTCTGACCGCTCTGTCTTCTGGCCGAGGGTTGTCCCTCTTGGCGTTCCGAGATCACGGGCAAAATGATTAATGGCGTGATGGTGTCATTTTGATATTGTTTTAGCGGGTGTGAACACCGCCGACCGGGACAACTGCTTATGGAACTCAAACCCGCATTGCCCTTGCGTAGCTGGCTCTGGAAAGCCTTCATCAGAACCAGCCTGATCCCGCTGATCGTGGTGGAGCTGGCGCTGTTGACCGTGTATTTCCTGACCAACCAGTCCATCCGCGATGCCCAGAGCAACTATTTGCACCAGAGCGCCACCCGCGAGTTGCAAGCTTCGGTGATGCAGAACGCCGAGATCGTCGAGGGGCAGTTGGAGCACCTGAGCAGCATGACCCGGCTGTTCGCCAAGTCGGTGGAGAGCGAACTGGCCGAAAGCCTGCCCGCGCAGTCGGCGCAGTTGGCCATCAGCCCTGACGGTGTGCGCTACAGCGCCAGCGATAGCGGCGGCGCGGCCTCGTTCTATTCCAACATCACCCCGCTGGACCGCCAGGACCTGGACAAGGTCTATCGCCTGGGCAGTCTTGATTTCATGATGAAGACGCTCAAGGACGAAAACCCCTCCATCGCCAGTGTCTACTTCAACAGCGCCGACAGTTACAACCACATCTACCCCTGGTTCGACACCCTGGCGCAGTACCCCCACGACATGGACATCACCTCGTTCAACTTCTATTACCTGGCCGACGCTGCCCACAACCCCACGCGCAAGCCGGTCTGGACCGACGTCTACCTCGATCCCGCCGGGCACGGCTGGATGATGACCGTGGCGGCGCCGGTGTACCGCGGCGACACCCTGGAGGGCGTGGTGGGCATCGACGTCACGGTCAACACCATCCTGGCGCAGATCGCCAAGCTGCATGTGCCCTGGGCGGGCTATCTGATGCTGGTCAGCAACAAGCTCGACATCATGGCCTTGCCGCCCTCGGCGGAAAGCGATTTTGGCGTGCCGCGCCTGCAGAGCGAGACGGCCTACAGCGACGTGCAGCATGACTACTTCCAGCCCGCGGACTTCAACCTGGCCGCTCATCAGCCCCTGAAGCCCCTGGCCGCGGCCCTGAGCAAGGAAGAGAACGGCCTGTTGCCGCTCCAGCTCGGCGGGCACCACCAACTGGTGGGCTGGAGCAACATCTCGCCGACCGACTGGCGTCTGCTGGCGGTGGTGGATGAAAGCGTGGTGATGCAGGAAACCCAGCGCCTGGCGGTTCACTACCGGGACATTGGCTACCTGATGATCGCTGGCCTGGTGGTGTTCTACCTGGTGTTCTTCGGGTTTTTGTGGTTCCGCTCCCGAGTGCTGAGTGAGCAACTGAGCCAGCCGATCATCGGCGTCTCCAACATGCTGCGCGAGATCGGCCAAGGGCAGTGGTCGCCCCAGGCCAGCCCGTCGCCGATCAAGGAACTGGCGGCAATGTCCGATCACGCACTGGCCATGGGCAGTCAGCTGGCCCTGGCCGAGGCCAACCGCAGTGCGGTCCAGCAACGCCTGGAACTGGTCATCGACAGCGTCACCGAGGGCCTCTGGGAATACGCCCCGGCGACTGACTGTTTCACCTTCAAGGGCGCGCTGCGCGAGCGCTTCGGCCTGCCCGGCGAGCCGCTGAGCCAGCCCCAGCTGCTTGAGCGCATGCCGCCGCAAGACCGAGAAGCGTTCCGCCTGTTTCTCAAGGCGGCGCAGCACAACCAGGCCTACGTGGCCGAGGTCGAGTTCCGCCTGGATGATCTGCAAGGCGAGCGCGTCTGGTTACTGTGCCGGGGCCGCACCTTGGCCCACGCCGAAGACTCGGCGGTGCCGCCGGTGGTCGGGACCTGCGTCAACATCGACCAGCTCAAGCAGGTGGAGCAGTCGCTGCGCGAGAAAACCCACGAAGCCCTCGCCGCCAGCCAGGCCAAGTCGCGGTTCATTTCCGGCATGAGCCACGAGCTCAAGACACCGCTCAACGCCATTCTCGGCTTCGCCCAACTGAGCCGGATGAAGTCGAGCGCCAGCCACGGCCAGCACGACAGCGATATCGATGAAATCATCCATGCCGGCGAGCACCTGCGTCAGTTGGTCGATGACTTGCTGGAGTGGTCGAGCCTGCAGGCCGAAGTGCCGTCGCTGAGCCTCAAGCCGGTGGATGTCGCCTCGTTGCTGCATGAATGCCTGAACATGATCCGTCCCCAGGCGATCGCCCACGGCCTTGAGGTCGAACTGCGCGGCCACGACGGCGAGTGCCAGGTTTTGGGTGACCGGCGGCGGATCAAGCAGGTGTTGTTCAACCTGCTGTCCAACGCCATCAAGTACAACCGCGCCGACGGGCGCATCGTGCTCGGCGTGGCCGTCGATGAACCGCGCCGGATCGCCCGCTTGTCCGTCACCGACAGCGGCATCGGCATCGCCCAGGAGCTGCAGGAGCAACTGTTCCGGCCTTTCCAGCGTCTGGGCAAGGAAAACTCGGCGATCAAGGGCACCGGCATCGGCCTGGCGCTGTGCCGGGAACTGGCCGAACTCATGGGCGGTGAAATGGGGGTTGCCAGCCAGCCGGAGGAGGGCAGTTGTTTCTGGATCGACCTGCCCTTGGCGCAAAAGCACAACCTGATGGAGTTCGACAAGTCTCCAGCGTCGTAATGAGCGCCGGCTGGCGATACACGCGTTACCGGGGGATAGGGCATGTTTTCAAAAATCAGCGACAACGCCGTCATCGTCATCATCGACGACGTCACCAGCAACCTCAGGTTGCTGGAATCCTGCATGCGGGCCTTCGGCTTGCGTCGTATCGAAACCTTTTCCAATTCCGCCGAGGGCTTGCAGTGGTGTCAGGCCAACGACTGGGACGTGCTGCTGCTGGACATCGACATGCCCGCGCCCAATGGCTTTGAAATCCTTGACCAGTTGAGCGACCGCGATCGCACCGCCTCGCCGATCCTCATCGTCACCGCGCTCAACGATCCCCAGAGCCGACGCGTCGGGCTGGAGAAAGGCGCCAACGACTACATCTGCAAACCCATCGACTTGCCGGAGGTGCTGCTCAGGGTGCGCAGCTGCCTGGAGCTTGCGCAGAGCGCGCGCCTGCTCAATGAGGCCAAGCGCGACCTGGAGCAAAAGGTTGAACAACGCACCGCGCAACTGCAGCACAGCTACCGCGCCATGCTGCGCAGCCTGGCTCGGGCCGCGAGCTATCGGGATGACGACACCGGCAGCCATATCCACCGCATTGGTTCCACCGCCGGCCTGCTCGCGCGCACCATCGGCATGCCCGAGCCCTGGTGTGAACTGATCGAACAGGCCGCGCCCATGCACGATGTGGGCAAGATCGGCATTGCCGATGGCATTCTGCAGAAACCCGGAGCCCTTACACCGCAGGAGCGACAACTGATGCAGGCCCATTCCCGCATTGGCTATGAAATTCTCCACGACCCGCACGGTTCGGCCTTGACCGACATGTCCTCGGAAATCGCCCTGGCCCACCACGAAAAATGGGACGGCAGCGGCTACCCCTCCGGCCTCAGCGGCGAGCAGATTCCCTTGAGCGCACGGATCGTGGCGCTGTGCGATGTGTTCGATGCCTTGCGCACGACACGCCCCTACAAACAGCCCTGGTCACTGGAGAAAACCGTGGCCTTCATCGAGGAGCAAGCCGGTCGGCATTTCGATCCGCACCTGGCGCAGGTGTTCTGCAGTTTGCTCGATGAGGTTGAAGCACTCAGACAGCGGTCTTTTCCCCGTTTGTGAGGGCGCCTCAGGGCTGCTTTCCCGCAAGCCCGAAAGGCGCCGGCGCTCGACGAACGTCGCGGTGTTGGATGCGTTCGGGCGAGCGCCGATCAATGGCCGGCGACGGCTCAGAGGGGCTTGTACAGAATCGCCTGGTGAATTTCCTCCAGCGCCATGATGCGCTGGGCGGCGTTGAGCTTGATTGCTTCCTTGGGCATGCCGAACACCACGCAGCTGGCCTCGTCCTGGGCCACGGTGGCGGCACCGGCGTCGAGCATTTCCCTGAGCCCGCGCGCGCCGTCGTCGCCCATGCCGGTCATGATGATGCCGGTGGCGTTCTTGCCGGCGAACTTGGCCACCGAGCGAAACAGCACATCCACGGACGGTCGATGCCGGTTGACCAGCGGCCCGTCGATCACCTGGGTGTGATAGTAGGCGCCACTGCGGGTCACCATCATGTGCTTGCCGCCCGGGGCGATCAGGGCCAGGCCCGGCAGGATACGGTCGTTGTGGCGGGCCTCGCGTACCTGGATCTGGCACAGGCTGTCGAGGCGCTCGGCAAACGAGGCGGTGAATTTCTCCGGCATGTGCTGCACGATCACTATCCCCGGACACACCCTGGGCAGTGCCGTCAGCACCGCCTCCAGGGCCTGGGTGCCGCCGGTGGAGGTGCCAATGGCGACAATGCGCTCGGTGGTCTGGGCCATGGCGTGGCCCTGGGCGGCGGGCAGGATCGCATCCGCGCTGAGCTTGCTGGCCGGGGTGAGGACGGGCGCCGGGCTGGCACTGCGCTTGCCCAGGTTCCTGACGTTGGAGTTCGCCGCGGCGCGGATCGCCGCCACCAGCTCGGCCGATGACTCGACCAGGAAGGTCTTCAGCCCGGAAGTGGGTTTGGTGATGATGTCCACCGCGCCCGCCGACAACGCCTGCAGGGAGGTTTCCGCGCCTTTTTGGGTCAACGAGGAGCAGATCACCACCGGCGTTGGCCGTTCGCTCATGATTTTCCTGAGAAAGGTGATGCCGTCCATGCGCGGCATTTCCACATCCAGCACGATGACATCCGGCCATTGCCTGGCCATTTTATCCATGGCGAAAATCGGGTCGGAGGCAGCGCCGATGACTTCGATATCCGGCGTGCTGCTGAAAATCGTCAGCAGTACCTGACGCACCACGGCGGAGTCATCGACCAGTAGCACACTGATTTTTTTGCTAGGCATCTTGTTGAAGGGTTCCCATTGGTTGGTGCCTGACCCAGACGTTGCCGTTCCACAGGTCGAACATGATCGTGCGATAACCGGTGCTGCCCATGTCCTGGGCGGCCAGGTGCAGGTGATGGCGTTCAACCAGGGTCAGCGCCGCCTGAATGTTCAGGCTGGCGACGTCCCTGGAGGGCAGCAGCGGCTTGAGCTGGGGAAACATCCTGCCGCCGCCGAACAGCTTGACCTGGTAATCCTCTGCCTGCGTGCCATTGATATGGGCGTGGTGCAACAGCAGCTCCAGGGCCTCGTCGGCATACCGGCCGTCCAGGCTCTGATGGCTGCGCAAGCGCCCCGGCAGCATGAAGTGGCACATGCCGCCGATCTGCCGTTGCGGGTGCCAGAAGGTCACCGCCACGCAAGACCCGAGCAAGGTGCGCAGGCGCGTTGGCCGGGTCGCAAAGCTCACCTGGCCAGGCGTCAATATCAGGTCGGCCACGCCGACAGGCTTTTTCATGGCTTGCGGTAGATCGAAGGCGCCACCAGCTTCAAGGTGTCATTGACCCCGTTGAGGCTTTCCGAGTGGCTGATGATCAAGTGGCCGCCGTGCTTGAGCAGCGGTATCAGGCGCGCGACCACCTGAGTCTTGGTCGGCTGGTCGAAGTAGATCATCACGTTGCGCAAGAAGATCACCTCGAACTCGCCCAGTGCGGGCAGCGCTTGGTTGAGGTTGACCTGGACAAAACTGACCCGGTTACGCAGTGCCTTGTCGATCAGGAAGGTGCCTTCCTGGCGGCCGATGCCCTTCAGGCAGTACTTGGTCAGCAGGGCCTGGGGCAGCGTCCCGGCACGCTCCATGGGGTAATGGCCGCTGCGCGCCTTGGCCAGCACCTGGGTGCTGATGTCGGAGCCGATCACTTCCCAGGGGGTGGTGCCCAGGCCCTCGGCCAGGGTCATCGCCAGGCTGTAGGCTTCCTCGCCCGAGGAACTGGCCGCGCTCCACACGCGAAACACCTTGCCCGGCGCGGCCTGGGGCAATACCCGCTGGCGCAGGAATTCGAAGTGCTTGGGCTCACGGAAAAAATAGGTTTCGTTGGTGGTCAGTAAATTCAGGGCCACCTGCAGTTCGCCCTGGCGCTGGTCATTCATGATCAGCTTGAAGTACTCGCCATAGCTCTGCAGTTCATAGTGCTTGAGGCGCTTGAACAGGCGCCCGGCCACCAGGGCTTTCTTGGCCGGCGTCAGGCTGATGCCGGCCGCGCGGTGCAGCCACAGCTGGAACTGGCTGAACTCACGGTCGTCGAGGGCGGCGTTGTCCGACATGATCGGGCCTCAATAGGCTTCTGCGTCGAGGGCCGGAGCCTGGACGCTCTCGGCGAGGCTGGACATTTCATCGATGGACAGCACCTTGCTCACCTCCAGCACGATCACGAACTTGCCGTCGACCTTGGCCATGCCGCTGATGAAATCGGCGCGAATCCGCGCGCCGAAGCTCGGTGGCGGCTCGATGTCCGCGGCCGATATTTCCTGCACCGCGGAGACGGTATCGACCAGCAGGCCGATGTCCTGCGGCTGGCCATCCTCGGTGCTGGCTTCGATGATGATCACGCACGAGCGTCGGGTGATCGACGAGTTGGCCCGGCCGAAGCGCGCCGACAGGTCGACCACCGGCACCACCGCGCCGCGCAGGTTGATCACCCCGCGCACGAAGGTGGGCATCATCGGCACCACCGTCAGGCTGCCGTATTCGATGATTTCCTTGATCCCCAGAATGCCGATGGCGAACATCTCGCCGCCGAGCATGAAGGTCAGGTATTGCGCATCCTCGTCTGCCGCGACGGCGGCCTTGCTGTTAGTCATCACTGCGCCCATTTCATTACTCCCTGTGAGCTGGATCGATGCAGGCGATCAGAATCGGGTGAACTCCGCTTCGTCCGGCGCTTCGGCCATGTTGCTGGCGAATGCCTTGCGCGGCGCCTGTTGCACGGGGCGTACCGGCAGGCGCGATGGCAGATTGCCGGGATTGTCGGCGTTGCTGCGTGGCAGCGCGGCCTTGGGCGGCGTATCGAGCACGAAGAAGCTCATGGCCTGCTGCAGTTGCTCGGCCTGGCTGTTCATTTCTTCGGCGGTGGCCGCCAGTTCTTCGCTGCTCGACGCATTTTGCTGGGTCACCTGGTTGAGCTGGATCATCGCGGTATTGATCTGCGCGACACCGGCGGCCTGTTCCTCGGATGCGGCGCTGATTTCCTGCACCAGGTCGGAAGTCTTGTTGATCGACGGCACCATCTCATCGAGCAACTTGCCGGCTTTTTCGGCCATGTCCACGCTGCTGGAGGACAGCTCGCCAATTTCCTGGGCCGCGACCTGGCTGCGCTCGGCCAGTTTGCGCACTTCGGCGGCCACCACGGCGAAGCCCTTGCCATGCTCCCCGGCCCGCGCGGCCTCGATGGCGGCATTGAGGGCCAGCAGGTTGGTCTGGTAGGCGATGTCATCGATGATGCTGATGCGCTGGGCGATCTTCTTCATCGCCACCACCGTCTGCTGGACCGAATCGCCGCCCTCCGTGGCTTCCTTGGCGGCCTTGCTGGCCATGCCATCGGTCACTTTGGCGTTTTCGGTGTTCTGGTTGATGCTGGCGCTCATCTGTTCGATCGAGGCACTGGTTTCCTCGACGCTGGCAGCCTGCTCGCTGGTGGCCTGGCTCATCGATTGCGCGGTGGCGCTGACTTGCTCGGAGGCGCTGGCCAGGTTGTCGGCGGCGTTGCGCACCTCGCCGATGATATGGGTCAGCTTGCCGACCATGTTGCGCATGGCGTTGAGCACCATGCCGGCCTCATCCTTCGCGCCCGGGTCGATCTGCGCATTGAGGTTGCCTTCGGCCAGGTGCTCGGCGGCGGTGGCGGCTTGTTTCAGGGGACGGGAAATGACCCGGGCGATGAACAGCGCCAGGCCCAGCCCGATCAGCACGGCCGCGGCCAGCGCGACGATGATCGACAGGCGCGAGCTGGCGTACAGCGCCGAGCCTATTTGCGCGGCGCTGGCAGCGCCGGCGTCATTGAATTCGACCAGTTTCTGCAGGCTGTCGGTCACCTCATCGAAATGCGCCCTGGACTCGCCTCTGAGCAGCGTGTTGGCCTCGGCCTCCTGGTTCTCCCGGGAAAGCTCAAGCAAGTGTTTGCTGGTCGCCTGGTAAGTGGTCCAGGCCTTGGTCACGTTGGCCAGGTTCTGCCGGTCTTCGTCGTTGGACAGCAAGTGCTCGTAGCTGCTCAGGCGGGTCGCGAACTGCTGCAGGGAGTCGCTGGCTTCACGCTCGGCCTGGGCTTTCTCGTCGGCCACCTGGGTGCTGACGTGGCGGTTTTCCTTCAGGCGATAGTTGGCGGCGTAAAAACGCATGCCGGCCGCCGCGCGCATCGACGGCATCCAGTTGCCCTGGATCTGCTGGGCCGTCTGGTTCACCGCGTCGAGCTGCAGGATGGCAAAGCCGCCCATGGCCGTGGTGAGGGCAAGGACCGTCAGGAACGAGGCGAGCAGCTTGGTGGAAATCTTCAGATCGTAGAACCATTTCATCGAAATACCTCCGTGTAATTGCAAAGACGTCAGCGGGCGACGATCGGTGGCGATTGAGGTGCCTGCGGCGCGCGGGCTTCCAGGTGTACGAGTTGGTTGATCAAGGCCGGTACATCCAGGATCAGCCCCACGGCGCCGCTGCCCAATATGGTCGAGCCGCTGATGCCACGCAGCGCGCCGAACAGCTTGCCCAGGGGCTTGATCACGGTTTGCAACTCGCCGAGCAGGTCATCCACCACCAGCCCGGCCTTGTATTCGGCGTAGCGCACCACCACCACGTTCTGGCGGCGCGCGGCGGGGCCTTCGTGGTTGAAGTGCTTGCGCAGGTCCACCAGCGGCAGCACCTCGCCACGCAGGTCCAGGTAGCCCTTGGCGCGGCTGGACTGGCGCTGCTGGTCATCGAGTTCGACGCATTCCTGGATCATGTCCAACGGAATCACATAGGGCGCGTGGTCGATGTTCACCAGAAAGCCATTGATGATCGCCAGGGTCAGCGGCAGGCGGATGCGCACCACCGTGCCCTGGCCGGGGCGGCTGTCCAGGTCGACGCTGCCGCGCAGCAGGGTGATGTTGCGCTTGACCACGTCCATGCCGACGCCACGTCCGGAAAGGTTGGTCACCGCTTCGGCGGTGGAGAAGCCCGCCTCGAAGATCAGGTGGTAGATTTCCTGGTCGCTAAGCACCGTGCCGCTGGCCACCAGCCCTCGTTCCTGGGCCTTTTCCAGGATGCGCTCGCGGTTCAGCCCGGCGCCGTCGTCAGCGATCTCGATGACGATGCTCCCGGAGTCGTGGTAGGCGTTGAGGCTCAGGTGGCCCTTGTCCGGCTTGCCGGCCGCCCGCCGCGCCTCGACGCTTTCGATGCCGTGGTCCATGGCGTTGCGCAGCAGGTGCATCAGCGGATCGCCGATTTTCTCCACCACCGTCTTGTCCAGTTCGGTTTCCGCGCCACTGATGATCAGTTCGATGTCCTTGCCCAGTTCCTGGCTGACGTCGCGCACCACCCGGCGAAAGCGGTTGAAGGTGTCGCCAATGGGGATCATGCGCAGGTGCAGGGCACCGTCGAGGATGTCCTCCACCAGCCCGGAGACCCGTGAGGTGGCTTCTTGCAGCGAGTCATTGTTACAGGAGCGGGCCACCAGGCTCGCGCCGGCGCTGGCGATCACCAGTTCGCCGACCAGATTGATCAACTCGTCGAGCTTGTCGGCGTTGACACGCACATAGTTGCCGTCCCGGTGCTTCGCTTCGCTGGCCGCGGGCGGGCGCTGAGGGGCGGCTGGCGTTGCGCCCGGTGGCGGCTCTGCGGACAGGTCGGCATCGGCCGGCGCGGTGTTGGCGGGGGTTGGCTCGACGGCACTGATGTGGATTTCACAATCGTCGCGCACGAACTCGAAGACGTCATTGAGGGCCGCGTGGCCGGCGCTTGAGCGCAGGTCGATCTCGAACCCCAGGTAGCAGCTTTCCGGGTCCCAGTGTTCGAGGGCGGGGAGGCGGTCGGTCAAGGTGGTGACCTGCACGATCTGCCCCAGGGTTTCCAGGTAGTGCAGAAACGCCAGCGGGTCCATGCCGTTGCGAAACACGTCCGCGCCGAAGCGCAGGGACAGGTGCCACAGCACTTCGGTGGACGCCTCGCTGCCAGCGGCCACTTCGGTGGTGGGCCGCGGGGTCTCGGCCGCCTGGTAGGCCCGCAGCGCTTCGCGCAAGGCCGCGTCGCGTTCCAGCGCCTGGGGCCCAAGCGCCGCGCCGCGGCTGGCCACCACATCGATCAGTTCCAGCATGTGATCGCCACACTTGAGCAGCACCGCGATCAGCGCGGCATCCACCGCCACGCTGTGGTCGCGCAGGCGGTCCAGCACGTCTTCCACGATGTGGGTAAAGCTCACGATCGGCGCCAGGTCGAACAGCCCGGCAGAGCCCTTGATGGTGTGCGCGGCGCGGAAAATCGCGCCGATGGCGTCCTGGTCCTCGGGCTCGCTTTCCAGTTGCAGCAGCGATTGCTCCATGGCCTGCAAGAGTTCGTGAGCCTCGACGATGAAGGTTTGCAGTGCCTGATCGAGATTGATGTTCACCTGGACTGTCCTTGTCGATCCATGAGCGGGGGCGTGGGCGCTACGACAGCGCGCCGCGACACAATTGCAGCACCTGCGCGACAGCCTGGCTCTGGCCGGTGAGGCTCAGGGTCGGGCCGGCTTCACGCTGGATCAACGCCAGCCATTGCAAGCCGGCGCCATCGATTTCGGTGACGTCCGACAGGTCCAGCGCCAGGCGCGGGGACGCCCCCAGGTGCGGCAGCAGCGCCGCCGACAGTTCAGCGACGGTGTAGATCGTCAACTCGCCCTCGACGTGCACATGGGCGGTATCGTCGAGTACTTCGTGGGTCAGCGGCATGGGGCCTCCCTGGCGTCGGGTATCAAGGCAGGATCAGTTTCGACACCGCTGCCAGCATCTGCGCCGGCTGGAACGGCTTGACCACCCATGCCTTGGCGCCGGCGGCCTGGCCCTCGGCCTTCTTCGATTCCTGGGACTCGGTGGTGAGCATGATGATCGGGGTGAACTTGTAGCTGGCGAGCTTCTTGACCTCTTTGACGAAGGTGATGCCGTCCATATTGGGCATGTTCACGTCGCTGATGATCAGGTGCACTTTCTGCCCGTTGAGCTTGCCCAGGGCGTCTTTCCCATCACAGGCCTCGATCACCTCGTAACCGGCGCCTTTCAAGGCAATGCCGACCACTTGCCTGACACTGCTGGAGTCGTCGACCACCAATACACTCTTCGCCATGATGTGCTCCTGCTAAAAGAACGTGATTTCCTGAGCGCTCTGCTGCACGGCGGCTTTCCCATGATGGATGCGCCGTTCCTCGTCGGTGGCATAGGTGGTTTCCATGCGCGCCAGCCACTGTTGGGCGTTGATCGCCGGCGCCTGGTCCGGGGTCTGGCTGGCTTGCAGGAGATGCTCGTGCAGAGCGTGCATGTTGTCTCGTATGTGGCTGAGGATCTGGCTGACCCGATCCTGGAATTGCAGGTTGACCAGCACCTCGGTGATTTCGTCGCGGATGCCGTAGCTTTCCTGCTTGAGCAGGTCGGCGGATTGGGCCAGGTGCCCGGTGATGTTCTGGAAACGTTCAAGCACCATCTGGATATGGCTTTCCGATTCGGCCACCAGGTGGCTGTCCTGGTCGGCGCTGCTGGAGGCGGCCTGCACCAGTTGATTGATGGCGCTATTGATGATGTCGACCTTGGCCGACATCTGCTGGCCGGTTTCACTGGACTTGCTCGACAGGCTGCGCACCGCATCGGCCACCACCGCGAAGCCGCGACCGGCCTCGCCGGCGCGCGCCGCCTCGATGGCCGCGTTGAGGGCCAGCAGGTTGGTTTGTGCGGCAATGGCCGCGACGTCGGCGGCCATGGTCCGCAATTCGCCGGTGTAGGCGGTGAGGCCGCGAACCTGGGACAGGGTCTGGTCACGGCTTGCTTGAGTGGATTTGAGCGATTCGATCACCTGGCTCAGCTCGCTGTCGCTGCTGGCCAGCGCCTTGAGCGCGCCATCGGGGTCATTGCCATCCAGTTCCCCGGCGGCGTGCTGCGAGGCCTGCACGGTCTCCTGCAGGCGCTCGGCAATGGCGGTGAAGCGGCTGGTCAGGCTGACAATCGCGTCTTCGGTTTGCTGGCGCGAGCTTTCCACCTGCTTGGCCCAGATCGGCATGGTGCCCAGCAACACCTCATCGAGCTGCGCCCGCGAAGCCGGGCTGGTGCTGGCCGTTAGCGTCTCGGATTGATCCGCCTGCGCCATGGCCCGCAGCAGTGTGTGGCGTTGCGAGCTGGCGCTCCAGGCACCGGCCCCCAGACCGATCAGCACCAGCACCGCGCACGCCGCGAGGTTCGCCGCGGAGCTCGACTGCACGAGCATCCACAGCACCGCCGGCACCACGGGAATCAAAGCAAACCAGCTGAAACGTGACTGACCGGAAAGCAGACTGGGTCGACGCTGGGGCATGGGTTCGATCCTTGAACGCTGTCACAAGAAGAGGTGTCATCAGATTTATCTGAGTGGCACTTTGCAACTGTAGCCGCCCTATGTGCCTTCCGTCGGATTTATGACCAACGGCTGACAGGTGCTGGCGACGCGTGCCCCATGCTCTGTAGCCGCTGCCGGCGGCAGCGGCGACCAGAGGCGGGGCCTGTCCGTTGCGGTTTGGCTCGGCCTCTGCAGCAGACTCCAGGCGTTTTAGAGCTTCATGCCCACCGCCAGCCGGTTGAAGGCATTCATCAACGACACGGCCAAGGTCAGGTCGGAAATCTCGACATCGCTAAAGTGCGCTTTCAGTGGTTCGTAGAGCTCGTCCGGCGCGCCCTTGTCGTGGACGTAGGTGAGGGTTTCGGTCCAGGCCAGGGCCGCGCGCTCGCGTTCGCTGAACAGTTCGCTGACGCGCCAGCCGGCGAGGCAATCCAGCTTGTTTTGGGCGACTCCAGATTCACGCAGGGTCTGCGAGTGCTTGCCCAGGCAGAACGAGCAGCCGTTGATCTGCGACACGCGCAAAAACACCAGCTCCACCAGGGGCAAGCCCAGGGGGCTGGCGACCAGGGCGCTGTTGGTGGCGAGCAGGCCTTGATAGGCGGCCGGCGACAAAGTGGCAAAGGGCAGTCTGAGTTGGCTCATGGTGAAACTCCTATAGGGAAGAAAGTGATCAGGCACAAACAAGAGGGGTGAACAGTGGCTGCAAGGACAGTGCGCTGCGGGCTTCTTCGACCGTTGCACGCACGGCCTCTTCACCGAACACCAACCCTTGCAGATACGTGAACTGCAGGTCGAACAGGCCGAGGGTGTTCAGCACCTGGCGCAGGTAAGGCGTGAGAAAGTCCGGTTGGCGTGCCCGCGGGCCCTGGTGAAAGCCGCCGGAACTGACCAGCACCTGCACCGGACGGTCTTTCAGCAGGCCGACCTTGCCCTCGGGGCCGGAGCTGAAGGTGCGGTGAATGCGCAGCACATAGTCGATCCACAGCTTGAGCGCGGCCGGCAGGGTGAAGTTGTGCATGGGCGTGGCAATCAGCAGGGCATCGCAGCGCTCCAGCTCACGGATCAGCCCTTCGGACACCTCGAACAGCGGCGCGTCGAAAGGCGTTGGGGTGGTCAGGGCGTCGGCGTAGTCCATGCCCAGTGGCGGCAACGGATTGGCCCCCAGATCGCGCTCGACCAGCTCCAGGTGCGGATGGCGTTGGCGCAGGGCGCTCACCAGCTCCAGTGCCAACTGGTTGCCATGGGAAACCTGCCCACGGGGGCTGGCGTTGATCAGCAGCAGGTTGTTCATGCCGGCTCACCACCCTGAAGTCGCTGAGTGAAATGCATGCCCCGGGCCAGCAGCCCCTGGCGGAAATAGAAGCGCTGGGCCAGGGGCATATGCAGGCCGGTATCCAGCACCAGGTGTTCGCATTGACGCTGCACGGCCTCATCCCGCACCGCGCTCAACAGCCGCGCACCCAAGCCGCTGCGCTGCAGACCCGGGCTCACCACCAGGTCGTCGACATAGATGAAGCGCCCGTAGAGCAGGTTTTCCAGCTCGCGGTAACCCGCCAGGCCGACGATGCGCTCTGTGTCCCACGCGGCGAGCAAGCGGTAGCCCTGCTCGGTTTGCCGGGCCACTTGGGCGACATAGGCCGCCGGGCTGCCGAGGTGCGGGCGCAAGACCCGCATTAAGTCGAAACTGGCCGCCAGGGCCGCTTCGCTGTCGAGGTGTTGAAGGGTGTAGGGCATGTCCGTCATCCGCTAAAAAGAGATGAGCCACTGTAGAAGGCCGATGGCTTAAGCTACAGGGCCAAAAAATGCATAAATGACTAGGCCATGATGTTTCCTTTCGAAGTGGACCGCAGCCAGACGGCGCCGATCTATCGCCAGCTTTACCAGCGGTTTCGCGAGTCCATCGCCGATGGCCGCCTGCGCCCGGGGGATCGCGTGCCGGCGGTGCGTGCCCTGGCGGCGGAACTCAACCTGGCGCGGGGTACCGTGGAAGCGGCCTACCAGCTGCTGATAGGCGAGGGCTACCTGACTGCTCGCGGCGCCGCCGGGACCATTGTCACCCCGCAACTGGCATCGGTTGGCGCACCCGCGCAGCGCCCCCCAGCGGCTCCCGCGACCCACCAAGCCACCCATGCCGGCACCTCGCCCCTGGCCCTGCAAATGGGCCTGCCAGCGCTGGACGCCTTTCCGCGCAAACTCTGGACCCGCCTGGCGGGCCGGCAACTGCGCCAGGCGGGCGTCGAAGGCCTGGTCTACCCGGATGCGCGCGGCTACGCCCCGTTGCGGGCGGCCATTGCCTCCTACCTGGGGATTTCCCGGGGCATCAACTGCCACCCGGAACAGGTTTTCGTCTGCGCCGGCTACCGCGCCTGCCTCGACCTGATCAGCCACACGCTGATGGGCCCGGGCGCCACCTGCTGGCTGGAAGAGCCCGGCTACTTCATGGCCAGGAACGCGCTGCTGGAAGCTGGCGCACAGCTGGTGCCGGTGCCCGTGGACGATCAGGGCCTGGACGTCGCCCAAGGCATCGCCCGCGCCCCGGAGGCCGGCTTTGCCGTGGTCACCCCGACCCACCAGAGCCCCTTGGGGGTGTCGCTGTCCTTGCCGCGGCGCCTGGCCCTGCTGGACTGGGCCAACCGCCAAGGCAGCTGGATCATCGAGGACGACTACGACAGCGAATACCGCTACCAGGGCAAACCCTTGCCGGCCCTCAAGAGCCTCGACCAGCAAGGCCGCGTGCTCTACACCGGGACCTTCAGCAAAGTCCTGTTTCCAGGCCTGCGCCTGGCCTACCTGGTGGTGCCCGCCGAACAGACCCCGGCGTTCGCCCGCCAGGCGGATCGTTTGCACAACCACTGCCCGCACCTGCAGCAGGCAACGGTCGCGGCCTTTCTCAACGAGGGGCACTTTGCCCGGCACCTGAACAAAATGCGTGGCCTGTATGCGCGTCGGCGGCAGTGGCTGGTGGAGGCGTTGCACCAAGCGTTGGGTGGGCGGTTGCAGATAGATCCGCAGGCGGGGGGCATGCACGTGGTGGCTGGATTGGGCGAGGGGGACGATGTGCACATTGCCCAGCGGGCTCGGGAGGTGGGGATTGCGGTGGAGCCGTTGTCGCAGTGGTATCTGGGGGATGGAGTTAGGCAGGGGTTGGTGATGGGGTTCACCAATGTGGTCAGTGCGGAGCAGGCGGTGAGTGTGGCGGTGCGGTTGGCTCGAGTCATTGCATGAAAGGGAGCTATGGCCGCAGAGGCTGGAGTCTTCCCTCTGGCAGCCCCCACCATTTGGCCGGCCCCCCTGTGGCGAGGGAGCTTGCTCCCGCTGGGTTGCGCAGCAACCCCAACCGGCCTCACTCCGCGTGGCCTGCCCTCTGCAGCCGCTTTCAGCGCCCGAGCTTTTCCAACGCCGCATCGGCCAGAAAAGACGACCGGCTCTTGATGTTGTGCTCGCGGACGAAGCGGTCGATCTGCTGAATCACATAACCGGGCAGGGTCACGTTGACCTTCTCGGTCTTGCCCAGGTAAGGCGTGATATCGATATCCAGCATGCCCCAGCCCATGCCCTCGAAATCGGGGTTGGCGCGGTGCTTGCGGGTGGGTGAGGGCAGGGGAATGGCGTGCCCCGCTCGGGCCAGCTCTTCGAGCATGACGTGGGCGATTTCGATGGCGGCGCTGTAGGCGGTTTCGAAGCTGTCGCCCGCGGTAACCGCACCGGGGATGTCGGGAATCTGGATGCCGGTGGCGGTGTGTTCGTCGCCCCACTCGATGCAGATGGGATATTGCACGGGGATTTCCTCAATAGGTGTGAAGGTGGCGGGAGCTAGATCAGTTCAGCCAGTTTCCTGATGGCCCTGACCGTGTCCCGTGGCAGATCCCTCTTCGGGTGAGGCACCGGAACGGTGTTGGGCCTGTAAGGGTGCTTGAACAGATGATGGCTGCCAGTGACTCGCTCCAGCACCCAGCCTGCGGCTTCAAGCTCATTGATCAACGCTCTGCTTTGCACCTCCATCTCCTTATAGGGGTGAGGGGTGCTTTATAACTCCAGGCGCATCATAGCGCAGGTTGAGTTGTGTGTCTGGAGTTATGTATCGGGGCGTGTCGTTTAGCGGAGAGGGGGCTGGTGTGATGGGGCTGAACGATTCTGAGGCATCCACAACCCGGTCACATACAACGCAAAAGGGTGCTTAAGTAGTACGCAATTTCCAACTAGAGCGCCGGTAGCCGGTCCAACGCACAATTGCGGTCGATTTTCGGCGCCTCGGCCATGGGGACGCGCGCGCCCGAGTCGACATTGAATATGTCAATGTAACAACCGCTCAGCGCGCCCGGGTTGTCGACGATTCCTCCTTTGATCACGTAACGTGCGCCCGGCGTAAATTCGCTGACGAACGCTACGTTGCACGAGCGATTGGCGTTCGCGGAGCCGCGCATTATCAGGTGCAGCGGTTTGCCGGCTTCAATCGGAAAAAAGCCTTCCGGCGTCGATACATTCTCAAAAACGGAAACCAGTTGCCGTCCCTGTCCACCTGGCGCAGTCGCCACGGTTCTGCCGTATTTGCAGCTGATGGCAGGCGCCTCGTCCAGAGACACGTGGTTTCGATAATTCTCCATCGACACCAATTCGCTGCGGATAAGTGCCTGAGGCGCCCCTGCAGGCACAAGGTATTTCGGCACTGGGGCACAGCCTGCAAGCAGCAGAATTGAACACAGGTAAAGAGGTTTCATAAGTTACTTATTGATGTGGGAACAGATCGGCATTAGACACCTCTATCCGGCGAGCATTCTCGCCTAATTGAGTCTCCGGTTTCATTAGACGACTACAGTCAGGGCTAAAGCGGCGTAGGTGCGTCGGCCGGTATTTTCAAGCCGCACTGCGCTTCAACGTTGCCAGCAGTCTGCGAAACGCTTGCACACCTCAAAGCGCTGATCCAGGTCGGCCATGCGTGCCTGATGTGCGCTCAGTGTTTCCTTCAGCAGTGCTTGCTGGGCTCGGTAGTAGTGCTCCAGCATTGCATTATTGGTCGACATTGCCTTGCTACGGTCGGCCGTTTCGCTGTCGGGTAGCAGTTCCCTGATCGCCGGGGTGTCGAGCAGGCCCAGGCGGTTGCTGTAGTCATCCTTGTACAACTGCAATGAACGGGCCTTGGTGCCCCTTATCTCATTGGCGAACTGCTCCAGGTTCTGCCGATATTCCGCCCAATAGGCATCGGGCAGGCTGAAGTCGAGGCGCTGTTTGCGTTCCGCTATGGATTTGTCGAGCAGTGTTTTCTGGACTGAAGGGGCATCCTCGGCGTCGGGCTTCATTTTCGCGATGACACTGGCGTCGACAATCTGCGCGATCAGCGCTGCACGCTCCGCTGACTGCGGTTGTGCTTCGGTGGGCTTGGGGAAAATCGGGTTGTGGCCGGCGCAGGCGGGCAGGCCTTTGTTGGTCAGCACGATCGGCGAGCGCACAGTCTTGCCATCGATCTGGCGCAGACGGCTAAGGGTGACCTGGCAAGTGCGACCTACTCGGCGGAAGTCCGCTTCGTACTCGCCGCCGCTCTGCGGGGTAAAGTTGAACCCCACGGTGCACACGCTGCCAGTGCTCAAGGTATTGGCTCGCGCGAATAGCTCATGACCCGGTTGCAGCCGCACTTCCAGATAGGCCTTGGCATCCTCGGGGGCAGCGGCACTCATGGCGGCCCGTCGCCGGGTATTGGCGCTGAACAGGTTATTGAGCAGTCCTGTGGTTTGGCCGCCGCAGTGTTCGGCATCGAACAAGTCGAGCGTCGAGCTGTCACTGCTGCTGATAAAGCGCAGCTTCGCCGCGTCGGGTTCACTGGCGTCCGGGTAGGTGCCGTTGAAACTGCACCCGCCAAGTAACAGCGCGGCAATGCTTACAGCGCCACGCACGCGCCATTGGGAAAAACAGAACATGTTGAAAGATCGTCCTTGATGCACGAGTTGGCGAAAGGCCATCATGCTAAAGAAGGCAGTCGCCGCCGTCTAGCGCGCCTGACGTCCCTGAATTTTTCTGGGATTTTTCTTTGTCTCTCACCGAGGTAGCGGAATGTTTGGCTCGCGCAACATCTTTGCAATTGGCCTGATTGGATTACTGGCTGGTTGTTCGTCAATGCCAGCTGAAATGGCGTTGAACTCGCCTGTTTACAACGCACAAAACGCGGGTCTAGTGGTCGGCGCGCTGCTGGAAGGTGGCCCCTACGGAACCTACCTTGAGTTTCGCGATATCAAGAGCGGCAAGACTTATGGCTGGGGGCCCAAGGATGACTTCTCGGCATGGCTACCTGCCGGTGACTATGAAGTGAGCCGCCTGGGTCACCGTCGTGGGGCCATGGGGGCTTACTCCAAACCGCTGCGTTTCACCGTCACCCAAGGGCAGCTCAATTACCTTGGCGAGATGGTCTACGGCTGCTCGGCCGTCGCGCAACCGGCTGCGGTGTACGGGGTATTGAACTGCGGGGTCCTCGCGCTTGGCGAATGCACTGTTCCTAGCCCTAGCGTGAACGTGTGCGTGGTGGACCGCCAGGATCAAGCGATCAAGCATTTTTTGCAGCAACATCCCGAGCAAGCCCCTTTACCCGTGCGTAACGCGGTTATGTCGGCAGCGGATTCTGGATCGAGTGTCCGCGTTCCCTAGTCAAGCAAAGCTCTTCAATGGTGATGCGGAGTGACTTTCGATATGTACGCGCATAGCTGCAAATAGGGTCCTGGCTATGGGCCCAAGGTTAAAGGGGCGAGGGTAGTTGATGAGTAAAGTATCGCAGTTGAATGAGTTGCTTGTGGCTCACAACTGCTTGCACGCCATTGAGATTCAGTTGAACGAAGATGGAGGGGCTTATGATTTGTCTCTATCGATTTCGGTCTCTGAAGAAGCAGGGGCTGATGTTGTGCGTATCAGGTTTATTGATATCAGTCATTTTTCGTCCCGGGATATTGGCGGTGGATTGACTCAGTTGATGCATATGAGCGTGAGTCAGTTGGATTCGGGTTTTGACCGGATGCGTTATCAGTTGGTTGATCTTGAAGATAATAAGTTGTCGTTTTGCTTCTCGTCATTTTCGGTTGAGTAGAGGGTGCAAAAGAGCGGTAGTGCGTAGCTGGCGTTGGGGTAGCAACAGGCCGTCTCAATGCAGTCAGGTGATGCAGCCATTTGGCCGGCCACATTCTCTGTGGCGAGGGAGCTTGCTCCCGCTGGGTTGCGCAGCAGCCCCAACCGCCCTCACACCGCTCAGCCTGCCCTCTGCAGCCGCTTTCAGCGCCCGAGCTTTTCCAGCGCGGCATCGGTCAGGAAGGACGAGCGGCTCTTGATGTTGTGCTCGAGGACGAAGTGGTCGATCTGCTGGATCACATAACCCGGGAGGGTCACGTTGACCTTCTCGGTTTTGTCCAGCTCATGCCTGCGAAATCAGGATGAGTGATGTGCCTGGGCGTTTGGGGTACATATCCGTTGCTGTGGGTGCGGCCGCTGACGGTTTCGCTTTTACAGCGACTCACTTTTTTCAAGCGCCAAAAAAGTAAGCAAAAACGCTCGCCCCCGCATCCGGCCCCTCGCCAAGGCTCGGCGTTCCCTCACTCCGGCATTGCTCCGGGGGCACGCCGCCACAGGCCATCCATGGCCTGATGGCGGCTAGCTCGGCATCCATGCCGAGCTGCCCCCTGCGCAACGCCTGCGTTCGGCCTTCTGGAGGGGGCAGGTAGATCAAGAGCAAGATCAAAAGCCAAAGCAAGATCAACGGCCGAGGCAAAGCCAAGCGCGTTTTACGCGCTGGTTGAGTTCAATGGCCTTCAGCTCTCTTGCGCTGTTCGCCACTGAATCACCTCCAGCACCGCGCAACCCTCCCGGGTAAGCAGATGCACCCCTCGGGTGACCCGCGTCAGGTCGCAGTCGGCAATGTCTTTCAGGTTAAGTGTGGACAGCGTGTCCATCAGATCCCGCACCACGGTGAAACGATGGGCCGCACTGCTGGCCAGATCGCTCAGAGAGGCTTGGGTGTCGAGGTAGAAAACGGCTTGGTTGGCGTCGTGGGTGTCGACGGGGGAGAAGCGGGAAACCGATTGATCGTCCATGGTCGTTACTCGTTGTAGAGCTTCCACCGTTTGCGGCCAAGCAAATGGAGGGTGGCAGCTGTGCGAGGGTTGGCCGACCGGTTACAACGACACCGGCACACCCGAAGGTGTCCCGCACACAGCCGCCATAACACAGAATCGCAGGCACAAAAAAAGCGTCTGCAACGGTGTTTTGGACGCTGATGCGTCGTTGTAATTCGACCGGCCAAGGTCGTTCGCGGATTTTGCCGCGAGGGCGAACTATAGGGGCGAGTTTTGAATGGTGCAACTACGCATTGACGGAAATTGTTTGAGTGAGTGCGTCGTGGCGTCAGCGATGGTTATACATCTCGTAAATAGTCGTGACCTTAGCTGTTTCTGATCTTTTACTATCAGCAGCTGTTGTCACCTTCAATGGATATGGAAGTTCATCAAAATAACCATTCTGAGTAGATGGTAATCTCACCTAAAAATAACCATGCATTGTTCTGGAAAGGAGGGTGTTTTCTAACTGACGTACCAGTCACTAATACGCCGGCTTTCATCGAGTACAATTAGAAACTCACTTTTTGGTCGCAGCTTTGGTCGTAAATTTATTAATGCGTCTTGTAGATTGTTCCAGTTTTTTATTGAGTGGCCACCTAAAGCTTTTGATTCCTTATATGAGTTTGATGCTTTATGTAGGAATCTGTAATTTAAGGCGTGATTGATGTTGTGATCCTGCATGTTCATATTTAGAGCGGAATCAACCTGTCTGCACCTGGCTTCTAAAATTATATCCAGGGAGGCTGCAATGGTGAGTATTTCGCTTTTGATTGATGCCAGCCAAAGATAATCGTAATTAAAATTTGCTTCATGCGCGCAGCTGTGCCTTCTGCTTGCGGCGTTTTTATATGCTTGTCCTAGATCAGGTAATCCTCCACCTATTGCATCAGAAATAGTTTTCAATGCCCCCCATCCTCCAGTCAGTCCAAAAGCTACAAGGATCTGTGAAACTTCATCAGCAGAAACATTTGAGCCAGAAGATGCAAGGGAAAAGTCGGAGAGTTCAAAGACTGGTCTTGCCGTCGAATGTATCTTCAATGATTCAGTCTGGATGAGCGTGCGCCAGTCGCCACCGTCCTTTTTTTCCATTTTTGCTCGAAATACTAGAGAGCTAAGTGCGTCTAATATTGCGGCATCTTGCAATTTAATTGGGAGTTTTGCAAAGCTTATGCGAGATGCGGATATTTTATTTAATGCCTCGCTAGATCTTTTTTTAATGAAGTCTTCAAGTATGTTAAATGCGACAATGCCCAAGCCTTTTCGCAATAAGTTTGCGACTCCGTTATGGGTGTCCTGAACAATGCCCCTGTCTATTAGCTCGGGCAAATTCTTTGCGGCATTCAAATGCTCAAGCCTGCCAAGTAACTCATCCTTTGCAGTCATTTATAGAGCCTTGAGAGCTTCAGAGAAGGTATTAATACGGTACTCAACGCTTTTGGGGTTTGATGTGAATTGGCTAATGGACTCTAAAAATTCTTCATCGTTATTGAGCAGTGATACTAACGCTTCGCGTACCTTATCTGGCTTGCTCAACGCGTTTGCTCGCTCTGCGGGAGTCAAGAGGCTTGAGCATACCATCTGTACATCATAATAACCTTGGAGGACACGGCTGTTACCATCTGGTTTTTTGAAACTATCCTCCCCCCATACGGCTTCACAAAAATCTAACGAATTTATAAAAATTTCTTTTAATGCCTTCACCTGTCTCTTAGATATTTTATGGAAGTCCTGCATGTAGCTGTCCATTGCAACATCCATATTGCCGTGAAAGTTTTGCCAGTACTCTCGTACGGTGAAAAACCTTAGCACGTATTGCACGTCAATCATTTCGCTAAATACTTTTGATTGCGGCGTTGCCTTTAGTTGGTGTCTAAGATATGGCCTTTCGGACATATCAAATAGCATATTGTTTAACTCTCCGCGAAATGCAACGTTTCTGATTTCTTGGGAGTTAAGTACCACTCCGGCCTTATTTAGTCTCAAGAAAACTTCATGTTTTAAATCAGGGTCGGACTGCCTTAAAAGTGTAACGACTCTAAGGTATGGCCTTATTTTTAGAGCGTTAGAAAGCGAGTCGGGGAGATCCTTGAATCCATTGCCTTCTAGCTCGACAAATTTGTCCAGTCCACTTAAGTTGAACTCCCCTCGCAGGAATTTATTAATCGCGGTGACTCGCTGCTTGCCATCAATGACTGAGTACACACCATATTCATCTTCTGCCAAGTAGATAGGCGGGACTGGTATGTTTAATAGGAATGACTCAATTAGCCCTGAGTTTTTTTCCAATCCCCAGCGTTCTCGGCGCTGATATCGAGGGCTTACATCAATAGCTCCGGAATCAACCATGTCCGAAATGGATTGTAGAGACAGATCGGATTGCTGCAATACTAATGCACTTTGAGAGTCATTAAATCTCGTTAGGATTTTTTTCTCGTTCTTTGACATGTCAGCTACTCGATCATAAAAAGATGGCGTTAAGCTATTATATTTTTTGGTCTTAGGCAAGGGTGTTGATCCAACACGGGGATATGAATAGGGTAGCGCTTGGTAAAATTGCACTCAGCCAAGTATATAAGAGCCTCATCAGCATTTTCGATGAGGACACCTCGTTGCGAAATCGACCTCAGTCAAAGATCATCTGTTGATGACTACTATTCGTTGAGCCCATTTTTTAGTCAGTCGTACTAGTATCCAGAACGGTAGGCTTGGCGTAAGTGGTCCTTGGATTAGTACCCTTTTTGGGGCTGATAGAGACTCTCTCTAAGTCGCTGTTACCACAGTGATGAATATTCCCTAATGCTGAATAAGGGGCGCACAATCCATGGCGCTACCTTCACTCAATGCACAATCTGCGCAAGAAACGCCTTAGCCCTCGGACTCTTCGGCGCCCCAAAAAACGCCTCCGGCGGCGCATCCTCCACAATCCGCCCCCCATCCAAAAACAACACCCGCTCCGCCACCTGCCTTGCAAACCCCATCTCATGGGTCACGCACAACATCGTCATCCCACTCCCGGCCAGCTTCACCATCACATCCAACACCTCACTCACCATCTCCGGGTCCAGCGCCGAAGTCGGTTCATCGAACAACATAATCTTCGGCTCCATACACAACGCCCGAGCAATCGCCACGCGCTGTTGCTGCCCGCCGGAAAGCTGGCTCGGGTACTTATCCGCCTGATTCTCAATCCCCACCTTGGCCAGAAACCCCCGCGCCAGTTCTTCAGCCTTTTTCCGCGATAACCCGCGCACGGTGATCGGCGCCAGGGTGCAGTTGTCCAGCACGCTCATGTGCGGAAACAGGTTGAAGTGCTGAAACACCATGCCCACCTGGCTACGCACCTGGGCCGCTTCGCGGGTGTTTTGCGAGAGGTCGGTGCGGTCCACCAGGATCCGGCCTTTTTCGGCAATCTCCAGGCGGTTGATGCAGCGGATCAGGGTGGATTTGCCTGAGCCGGAAGGCCCGCAGAGGACGATGCGTTCGCCCTGGCGCACTTTGAGGTCGATGTCGTGCAAGACGTGGAAGGCGCCGTAGAACTTGTTCAGCCCGGCAATATCGATCACCACTTCACGCGGGTCGGCAATGGGCTGGGCGAGCGCTTGGGAGGCGGCGGAAAGCGGGGCGGTCTGGGTCAGCATGGCGGTTCTCCGTCGGTCAGTTGAAGCGCTCGGCACGGTAGGGGGTGGGGTCGGTAAACGGGGTTTCACCGGTGACCAGCTGCGCCAGGAGTTGGCCGCTCACCGGGCCCAGGGTCAGGCCGTGGTGGGCGTGGCCGAAGTTGAACCACAGGCCGGGGTGGCGCGGGGCCGGGCCGATTACTGGGCACATGTCCGGCAGGCACGGGCGGCGGCCCAGCCAGGGTTCGGCGTCGAGGCGTTCGCCCAGGGGGTAGAAGCGCCGGGCCAGGGCTTCGCAGCGGCGTAGTTGGATTTCGTTGATGGGGTCGTCGCAGTCGGCGAATTCGATGCCGGTGGTCAGGCGGATGCCACCCACCATCGGCGCCAGGACGTAGCCGCCCACCGGGTCGAGGATCGGGTGCTGCAAGCGGGTGCCGGGCACGGCGGCGTAGTGCATGTGGTAGCCGCGCTTGATCGCCAGGGGAATGCGGTAGCCCAGGGGTTCGAAGATGCCGCTGGCTTGCGGGCCCAGGGCCACCACCACTTCCTGGGTGGTAATGGGGCCGAGTTCGCTCTGTACCTGCCAGCCGCCGTCGACCTGGGTCAGGGTCATGGCGTCGCCGATGACGAATTGGCCGCCGCGCTGCTTGAACAGTTCGGCATAGCCACGGGTCAGGCCGCCGGGGTCGCTGACGGTCTTGGGGTCGAGCCAGTGCAGGCCGCCTACTACGTCTTGGTGCAGGCCGGGTTCCAGGGCCAGCAGGGCGGCGCGGTCCAGGACCCGGTAGTTGAGCTGGTAGTCGCGCAGGTCGGCGGCGGCGCTTTGCGCGGTTTCGAAGGCCTGTGGGTCGTTGAAGGCTTCGAGCCAGCCGCCGTCGGCGATCAGTTCCAGCATGTTGGCCGGGCGGGCCAGGGCCAGGTGTTCGGTCACGCAGCGTTCGATCAGCGGCAGCATGGCGCGGGTCGCGGCGGCCAGGCCCTTGGCCGAGGAGTGGCGCCAGTATTGCAGCAGCCAGGGGCCGGCCTTGGGCAGGTGGCGCAGGCTGTAGCGCACGTCCGATTGCTGGTTGAGGCCGTAGCGCACCAGCTTGGTCACTTCCCGGGGGAAGGCGTAGGGGATCACGCTGGCGCGTTCGATCAGTCCGGCGTTGCCGTGGCTGGTGCCGTTGCCGGGGGGCTGGCGGTCCAGCAGGACCACCTGGCGGCCGCGGGCCTGCAGGTGCAGGGCGCTGCTGACGCCGACGATTCCGGCGCCCAGAACGAGGGTTTGGCAATGCATGTTTCAGTCCTTATGACAGGGGCCGCGCGGCGGCCCGCTCAAGGGTTCAGTTCAGGTGCCGGCCCAGGCGGCCTTCCAGGTATTTGAGGCTGCGCCGCACACCTTCGACGATCAGCAGGTAGAGCACCGCGGCCCATAGGTAGATCTGGAAATCGAAGCTGCGGGAGAAGGCCAGTTTGGTCACCCCCATCAGGTCGTAAATGGTCACCAGGGAGGCGATAGCGCTGGCCTTGATCATCAAAATCAGCTCGTTGCCCAGCGGCCCGATGGCGATCAGCAGCGACTGCGGCAGTATCACTTTGCGAAACGCGGTCCAGCGCGACAGGCTCAGGGCCTTGCAGGCTTCGCGCTGCCCTTGGGCCACGGCCAGCAGGCTGCCACGCAGGATCTCCGCCTGGTAGGCGGCGGTGTTCAGGGTGAAGGCCAGCAGGGTGCAGAACCACGCCTCGCGAAAGAACCACCACAGGCCCACGTCCTGCCAGAAGCCTTTGAACGAGCCCAGGCCGTAATACAGCATGAACAGCTGGGCCAGCAGCGGCGAGCCGCGAAAGAAGTACACGTAGGCCCCGGTAAAGCGCCGCAGCAACTGGTTATTGGACAGCCGCCCAAGGGCAATCAGCAGGCCGAGCACGGCGCCCAGGCTGAAGGAAATCGCCACCAGCTTGGCGGTCACCAGCAGGCCGTCGATAAAGCGCGGGCCATAGCGTTCCAGCAGCTCCTGGTTGAGGAACAGGTTCAGCAGGTCATCCAGGCTCATGGTTGCAGGCTCCGTTGTGCACGGTTGAAGCGCCGTTCAAGAAAGCCGAACAGGTGCCCCGACAGCGCCGAGAAGAACAGGTAGCCCAGGCACGCCACGCTGTAGAACAGCATGGGTTCCTTGGTCACGCTGACCGCGAGGTTGGTCTGGCGCATCAGGTCCACCAGGGAAATGGTCGACACCAGGGAGGTGTCCTTGAGCAGCGACAGCCAGTTGTTGGACAGGCCCGGCAGGGCGATGCGGGTCAGTTGCGGCAGCAGCACCCGGTTGAAGGTGGTGCGCCGCGACAGGCTCAGGGCGCTGGCGGCTTCGTATTGGCCCTTGGGCAAGGTCTTGAACGCGGCCAGCCAGATTTCGCTGGAGAAGGCGGCGAACACCAGGCTGAAGGCGATCATCGCGGCGACGAAGGTGTTGATCGCCACTTCACCGGGGTAGCCCAGGGCGCCGAGGATCTTCTGCGCGGCAATCTGGCAGCCGTAATAGATGATCAGCAGGGTCAAGAGCTCCGGCAGGCCGCGAAACACCGTGGAAAAGGTCGTGGCCCAGGCCCGCGCCCAGCGGTTTTTCGAGCGCGCGGCCAGGGCCACCAGCAGGCCCAGGGGCAGGCCGATGGGCACGCAGGCGAGCGCCAGGGCAATGGTCACCAGGGCCCCGGCGAGCAGGGCCGAGCCCCAGCCGCCGCTGGCGAAGGACAGGAGTGACAGCTGTTCGAACATGCGCGAACCCTCTGGAAGATTGAACCGTGCAGGGCGCCGCCGCGCTCAAGGGAACGCGGGGCGTGGGCTGCGGCAAAGGCGAGCGGTCAGTAGATGTCGAAGGCGAAGTAGCGGCTGGAGATCTTTTTGTAGGTGCCGTCGGCGACGATCTCGTCCAGGGCCTGGTTCAGGCGCTCGCGCAGGGCGTTGTCTTCCTTGCGCACGGCGATCGAGGCGTCGGCGGTGGTGCCGTTGACGTCGCCGATGATCTTGCAGCAGTCCTTGCCGGCGCTTTCGGCCCAGGCCAGTAGCGGGAACTTGTCGGCGATCACCCCGTCCACGCGGCCGGCGGCCAGGTCGCTGTTGGCTTCGTCCAGGGTCGGGTAGAACTTCACGTCGGCGCCGGCCGGGCCGTAGTGGTCCTCGGCGTAGATGGCCTGGGTCGAGGAGGCCTGGGCGCCCACGGTGCGGCCCTTGAAGTTGGTCTGGGCGTCGGTGATGTCCGAGTCCTTGGCCACCGCCACCGACAGCGGGGTGCGGTAGTAGTGGTTACTGAAGGCGATCTTTTTCTTGCGCTCGTCGGTGGCGATCATCGAGGCCACCACGGCGTCGTATTTCTTCGCCAGCAGCGCCGGGATGATGCCTTCCCAGTCCTGGGCGACGATGGTGCACTGGACCTTCATGCGTTCGCACAGGGCGTTGGTGATGTCCACGTCAAAGCCGTGCAACTGGTTGTTGGAGTCCACGTAGTTGAAGGGCGGGTAGGCGCCTTCGGTGGCGATCTTCAGGGTTTCGGCCTGGGCCGCGGAGGCGGCGAAGACCAGGGCGCAGGCACTGGCGAAGCGGACGACGTGGTTCATGGAGCACCTCGGTTATTTATTGTTTTGCGCGGGTGGACGATGTGTAGCCAACAAATTCGTTATGCAGGGCGGCCGTGGCTTCCAGGCGTTTTTCCACCTCGGGCCCCAGGTGCTTGCACACCTCGTTGATCAGCAGGTGCACCAGCGACAGCATGGCCGCGGTGGATTCCCAGAACAGGTTGAACTCGGTGGGCACGCGGAACACCTCGTCGGCGTTCTGCTCGGCCCAGTCGCAGAAGGTGTCGGTGACCAGGGTCACCGGAATCCCGGCCTCGCGGGCCTTGTGGCACAGGGTCAGGGCGTGGCGCGAATAGCGCCGGGCCTCGAACACCACCAGGGCGCAGTCTTCGGCGGGGCTGAGCAGCACGTCGGCGAAATGCCCGGCGGCGCCGTCCACCAGGTGCACGCCGTCGCGCAGGTATTGCAGCAGGTGGACCATGGAGGCGGCGATACCGCGCTCGGTCTGGAACCCCGCCACGTACACCCGGCGCCGGCTGGCCAGGCGCTGGACCACGGTCTGCCAGGCCGGGGTCAGGCTGTATTCATAGACCTTGACCAGCGCCGCCACTTCCAGCTCGAAGCTGCGCGGCAGGCCCTGGGCCGCCGGGTTGGGCTGCTGGCGAAATTCCTGCAGGCGGTCGCCCACCAGCCACGGGCCTTCGCCGAGGTCGTTCTTCAGGTCGTTTTTCAAATCCTTGAAATGGCTGTAGCCGATGGCGCGGCAGAAGCGGCCGACGCTGGATTCGCTGACGCCGAGTTTTTCGGCGATGTCGGCGGCGGTCTGGAAGGGCAGCTCGTAGAGGTTGGCCAGCATGTAGCTGGCAATCGCCCGGCCCGACGCGGTGGCGCTGGACAGGCTGCTTTCAAGGCGTTGTTTGATGGGCTGGCTCATGGCCGCTCCTTGTTTTTATTGACCGCTGGAAACGGAAAATGAATGTTTTCTGTCATGAAGTCAATATTTGACAGTTAACTGGCGTGACGCGATAGTCAGGCGCCTTCCAATAACAATTCCAATGGAGCCACCCATGTCCGAAGCGACCCTGGCGCCGGCCGCCGTCGAGTACCTCGACCTGCCTGCCTTGACCGACTTGCTGCAACGTATCTTCCTGCGTCACGGCACCAGCGCCACCACGGCCCGGGTGCTGGCCGACAACTGCGCCCGGGCCGAGCGCGACGGCTCTCACAGCCACGGGGTGTTCCGCATACCCGGTTACCTGTCGTCCCTGGCCAGTGGTTGGGTGAACGGTCAGGCCGTGCCGCAAGTGGAGGATGTGGCCCCCGGCGTGGTGGTGGTGGACGCCGCCGGCGGCTTCGCCCAGCCGGCCCTGGCGGCGGCCCGCGCGCTGCTGCTGAGCAAGGCCCGCAGCGCCGGGATCGCGGTGCTGGCGATTCGCAATTCCCATCACTTCGCCGCCCTCTGGCCGGATGTCGAGCCCTTCGCTGAAGAAGGCCTGGTGGCCCTGAGCCTGGTCAACAGCATGACCTGCGTGGTGCCCCACGGCGCCCAGCGGCCGCTGTTCGGCACCAACCCGATTGCCTTTGCCGCCCCCCGCGAGGGCGCCGAGCCAATCGTTTTCGACCTGGCCACCAGCGCCATTGCCCACGGCGATGTGCAGATCGCCAAGCGCCAGGGCCAGCAGTTGCCACCGGGCATGGGGGTGGACCGCGATGGCCAGCCCACCTGCGATCCGGCAGCGATTCTCGACGGCGGCGCCTTGCTGCCCTTTGGCGGGCACAAGGGCTCGGCGCTGTCGATGATGGTGGAGCTGCTGGCGGCGGCGCTGACTGGCGGCAACTTCTCCTTCGAGTTCGACTGGTCGCAACACCCGGGTGCGCAAACGCCCTGGACCGGGCAACTGCTGATCGTCATCGACCCCAGCCACCTGGGCGGTGGGCGTTTTGCCCAGCGCAGCGGCGAGCTGGTGCGGCAGATGCAGGCCGTGGGCCTGGAGCGCATGCCCGGGGACCGGCGCTATCGCACCCGAGCCAAATCCCTGCAGGAAGGCATTCCCCTGGCCGCCGCCGAGCTGGCGCGGCTGCGGGCCCTGGCGGGTGATGATGAGACGGGTGACGACTAGACGGCCGACGACCAAGGGCTTCATCCCTTGGCACCCGGGTCCATGAGCCCTTGGTGTTACTCCTGGTAGTGGGCCGGGTAGCGGGCCGGTCGTGGATCGGATTTGCCGCTCCCTGCCAGCCCCGCCAAAGCACTGGCAATCTGCCTCCAAGGCAGCCTGTCAGTGCGCTGGGGCCCTTTCGATAATCGCCTCCGACATTTCGTCCCCCGTTTGCGGAGCGCGCCATGCATAACAATAAGAACTGCCAGTACCCTCTGATTCCGGCCCTGCTCGTCGGCCTGTCGACCCTTGGCCTGGGCACTGTCGCCGAAGCCGAGATCATGCTGTACGACAAGGACCAGACCACCTTTTCCACCGACGGCTACATCAACGCCTTCTACGTCAACAGCAATGTCGACCGCGCCGGCGAGCAGTACGACCGGCGTCAGGCGCGGGTCAAGATGGGCTTTCTGCCCAACTACCTGGGCTTCAACATGGGCAAGCAGGTGGACGACCTCAAGCTCGGCGCCCGGGCCTCGTTCTGGGTGACCATCAACGACAGCGAGACCAACGGCACCGACACCGCCATCGATGTGCGCCAGTTCTACGGCACCGTGGCCAACCCGGAGTGGGGCGAGGTGCTGATCGGCAAGGACTTCGGCCTGTTCGCCCGTTCCAACATCCTGCTCGATGAAATGCTCGCCGGGTACGGTCAGGTCAGCGACAGCCTGGGGCTGGTGGACGGCGGCGGGGTGTCGTTCGGCAACATTGGCAGCGGTTATCCCTATCCGTTTCCGTCGTCGCAAATCACCTACCGCAGCCCGCTGATGGACGGCCTGCGGGTGGCGGTGGGCATCCTCGACCCGGTGGACACCAACGACAGCAGCGCCCTAGGCAAGGCCTACCAGAAGAACCCGCGCACCGAGAGCGAGATCACCTACCAGTTCGACCTGGGCGGGGCCACGTTCTACAGCTGGCTCAACGGCAGCTACCAGACCTCCGACAACACCGACCCCAACGTGCAGTCGGTAACCTCCAAGGGCCTGGGCTATGGCCTGCAGGCCAAGATGGGCGGCCTGTCGCTGACCGGTTCCGGGTTCCAGGCCAAGGGCATCAATCCGTTCTTCACCAACAACGCCGGCGAAGCCACCCTGCGTAACGTCGACAGCAAGGGCTACCTGCTGCAGGGCTCGTACAAGCTGGGCAAGAACCGCCTGGCGCTGTCCTACGGCAAGACAAAGGACGACGGCAACGGCGTGGTCGGCAGCGGCGCCGATTACCAGACCCGGGGCGTGGCGCTGTTCCACGACATCAACGACAACCTCAAGCTGGTGGCCGAGTACAACCAGTTCGAGATCGACGGCCACCACACCAGCGCCCAGAACGAAAACACCGACACCTTCGCCGTGGGCGCGGTCCTCACCTGGTAAAAGCAGCGGCAAGCGGCAAGTGATTAGCTGCAAGTGGTTGGTGTTGTTCTTGCGGGCTTTGGGGCGCCGCCAATTACAAGGTTGCACAAAAAAACTGTGGTGAGCGAGCTTGCTCGCGCTGGAAGGCGCAGCCTTCCCAAGGTCTGAATCCGTGGTCTGTCTGGTAGATCGCGGATTCAGGGTTTGCGGCCGCTGCGCGGCCGAGCGGGAGCAAGCTCCCTCGCCACAACCCGCGCCTACGCCCATGGAACCGGCTACCCGCTACCCAAGTAGCATTCGTGCCCCGGGGCGGGCTTCGTACACTCAGTGCTCAGATAACCCGCGCCGGAGGCGACGATGCAGCAAGCCCAGAGCGAGGGTGTGGTCAGTGCCATGTCTCAGGCGGTCGATCCGCAGCAGGTGGCTCAGGATCTGGCCTGTCAGTTGCTGCATCCGCACCTGGGTTTTGTGTTGTTCTTCTGTTCCGCCGAGTACCCGCTGCAAGCCCTGGGCACGGCCTTGCAGCAGAGCTTTGGCGGCATCGCCCTGGTGGGCTGCACCAGCGCCGGGGAAATCACCCCGCTGGGCTACGGGCGCAATTGCGTGACCGCCATCGGTTTCGATCACCGGCATTTCTCCATCGCCGCCGAGCTGATCGACCAGATGGAACACTTCAGCCTGATCGACGCTCAGCAGATGGTCGAACGCCTGGTGGGCGGTTGTCGCAGCAACACCCTGGCGCCGATCAAGGGCAACAGCTTCGCCCTGACTTTGCTGGACGGCCTGTCGAGCCGCGAGGAGATGGTCCTGGCGGCCCTCAGTGCGGCCCTGGGGGACATTCCGCATTTCGGCGGCTCGGCCGGCGACGACAATTACCTGACCCACACCCACGTGTACTTTGGCGGCGAGTTCCACAGCGGCGCGGCGGTGGTGGTGCTGGTCAACACCTGGCTGGATTTCGAGGTGTTCACCACCCACCACATCCTGCCGCGGGAAGAAAAGCTGGTGGTCACCGGCGCCGACAGCGCCTCGCGTCGGGTCTATGAGCTGAACGCGGAGCCGGCCGCCGAGGAGTATGCGCGGCTGATCGGCGTGCCCCTGGATCAGCTCGACCACCGGGTGTTCGCCGCCCACCCGCTGGCGGTGCGCATCAACCAGCACTACTACGTGCGCGCGGTGCAGCAGGTGCACCCGGACCTGAGCCTGAGTTTCTACTGCGCGGTGGAGAACGGCATCGTTCTCACCGCCATGACCCCTGGTCCCTTGCTGCCCAACCTGCAGCAGCTGTTCGACGGCTTGCAGCAGCGCCTCGGCGGGCTGTTGCTGACC
This sequence comes from Pseudomonas sp. TKO26, assembly GCF_003225665.1. Taxonomy (NCBI): domain Bacteria; kingdom Pseudomonadati; phylum Pseudomonadota; class Gammaproteobacteria; order Pseudomonadales; family Pseudomonadaceae; genus Pseudomonas; species Pseudomonas sp. TKO26. Next base: position 80,943 of record NZ_QKLN01000015.1, on the reverse strand, counting down.
ATCGGCTGCGACTGCTTTTTGCGCCGCCTGGAGCTGGAGGGGCAGGGCAGCCTGGAGCGCATCGGGGCCTTTTTGCGGGAACAGCGGGTGATGGGTTTCAACACCTACGGAGAACAGTTCAATGGCATGCACATCAACCAGACCTTCACCGGGGTCGCCATTGCCCGCAGTCGAACTCCGGCCCGCCGCTGAGCTGCAAGCGCAGCTCGACTGCCTGCAACGCGAGAACCGCAAGCTGCGGCGGATCAACAGCGCGCTGATCGAGCGGGTCGAATCCGGCGTCACCCGGGGCAACGATCCCTATGCGGCGTTCCAGCATTCGGTGGTGCTGGCCGAGCAGGTGCGCGAACGCACCGACGCCCTGAACCAGGCCATGGCCGAGCTCAAGGCCGGTAACCATTTGCTCAGCGAGGCGCGGCTGCGGGCCGAGACGGCGCACCAGCACCTGATCGACGCCATCGAGAGCATTTCCGACGCCTTCGTGCTGTTCGACCAGGAGCAGCGCATCGTGCTGTTCAACAGCCGCTTCCGCGCCTTCTGGACTCACAGCCGGGTGCGGATCATGGCCGGCATGCGTCTGTCGGAAGTGCGCCGGCTGATGACCAGCACCGGGCTGTTCAGCGAGGAACCGCGCAGCGCTGGCGACGAACAACTGCTGTATCGCCTGCACAACGGCCGCTGGTTGCAGGTCAGCGAACGGCCGACCCGGGAAGGCGGGCGGGTGATCCTGTTCACCGACATCACCGAGGTCAAGCACAGCGAAACCCTGCGCCGGGAACAGGCGGTGGCGCAAAAATCCCACCTGCTGCAACGGGCGGTGGACAACCTGTCCCAGGGCGTGGCCATGGTCAACGCCGAGGGCATCCTCGAACTGTGGAACCGGCGCTTCCTCGAACTCAGCGGGTTGGCCCCGGTGGCCGCGCACCGCTTGTTCGCTGAGGTCATCGGCGACAGCGAGCTGAGCCTGCTGACCCCCGTCAGCCGCGACCTCAATGGCCGGATGATCCACGAATGCGAACAACGCCTGAGCGATGGCCGGGTGCTGGAGATCCGCACCCATCCGCTGCCCACCGGCGGCTTCGTCAACACCTTCACCGACATCACCGAGCGCTACCAGCACGCCGAGGCCCTGAGTGAAAGCGAGCGCTGGATCCGCCTGATCACCGACCATGTGCCGGCGCTGATCGCCTACCTGAATGCCGATCTGGTGTATGAGTTCACCAACAAGGTCTACGAGGAATGGTACTGCTGGCCCCGCGGCGTGATGCTCGGCCAGAGCCTGCGCGAGGCCCACAGCGAACAGCATTACCAGCGCCTGGAGGCCTATGTGGAACGGGCCCTGGCGGGGGAGAGCGTGACCTTCGAATTCGCCGAAACCAACGTCAACAACCAGGAGCGCTATATGCTGCGCTCCTACGTGCCCAACCGCCTGGCCAATGGCGAGGTGGTGGGGATCTTCGTGCTGATCCGCGACATCACCGAGCGCCGGCGCACCGCCGAGGCGCTGCATCAGGCCTATCAGAACCTGGAGCTGCGGGTGCGCGAGCGCACCGCCGAACTGACCACCCTCAACCAGCAACTGCTGCGCGAGATCGAAGAGCGCAGCCGGGTCGAATCGCGGCTGCGCGAGGCCAAGGCCGAGGCCGAACGGGCCAACCTGTCGAAGACCAAATTCCTCGCCGCGGTCAGCCATGACCTGCTGCAACCCCTGAATGCCGCGCGGCTGTTCACCAGCGCCTTGCTGGAACGTCGCGACCCCCAGGCCAGCAGCGCCCTGGTGCGCAATGTCAGCAACTCGCTGGAGGATGTGGAGAACCTGCTGGGCACCCTGGTGGATATTTCCAAGCTCGATGCCGGGGTGATCAAGGCCGACATCGCGCCGTTCGCCCTGAGCGAGCTGCTGGAAAACCTCGCCGCCGAGTATGCCCAGGTGGCCCGCAGCGAGGGCCTGGAACTGCACTTCGTGGCCTGCTCGGCATTGGTGCGCAGCGACATCCAGCTGCTGGCGCGTATTCTGCGCAACCTGCTGAGCAACGCCATCCGCTACACCCGCCAGGGCCGGGTGGTGCTCGGTTGCCGGCGCCAGGGGCACTGGCTATCGATCGAGGTTTGGGACAGCGGCATGGGCATCGCTGCCGAGCGCCTGGAAGAAATCTTCCAGGAGTTCAAGCGCGGCGAAGAACAGCGTCCGGACCAGGATCGCGGCCTGGGCCTGGGGCTGGCCATCGTCGAAAAGATCGCCGGGATCCTCGGCCACCGTATTGGCGTGCGCTCCTGGCCGGGGCGCGGTTCGGTGTTCAGCGTGCAAGTGCCGCTCAGCGCCAGCGCGCCCTTGCCGGCGCCGCGCCTGGAACTGGGCGAGGCCCTGCTGGAGCGTTTGCAGGGCGCGCGGATCTGGGTGCTGGATAACGACGCGGCGATCTGCGCCGGCATGCGCACCCTGCTCGAAGGCTGGGGCTGCCAGGTGATCACCGCCTTGTCCGAAGAAGACCTGGCGCGCCAGGTCGACGACTACCGCGCCGACGCCGATCTGTTGATTGCCGACTACCACCTGGACCACCAACAGAACGGCATCGACGCCGTGGCGCGGATCAACGCCCGCCGCGCCCTGGCGATCCCGGCGATGATGATCACCGCCAACTACAGCAACGACCTCAAGCAGCAACTGCGCGAACTGGGCCACACCCTGATGCACAAACCGGTGCGCCCAATGAAACTCAAGACCGCCATCAGCCACTTGCTGAGCGGCAAGCTTCAAGCGGCGAGCTTCAAGCTGTAAGCGCCAAGCTTGAGGCTTGCCGCTGCTTCACCTCCGCAGGTAGGCGCCGAAATCGATGTCCCCGGCACTGAGGATCGCTTGCACCCGGTTGTGTACGTTGAGCTTGCGCAAAATCGCCGAGACGTGGGCCTTCACTGTGGTTTCGGCAATGTCCAGGGTGTAGGCGATCTGTTTGTTGGATTCGCCCTTGGTCATGCGTTCCAGCACCAACAGCTGTTTGCGGGTCAGGGCCTGGAGCAGTTCCGGGGGGAAGCTCGGGGCCTCGCTGCTGCGTCGCCCTGGCTGGCTCTTCTGGGTGCGGATGATGTCCGGCGGCAGGTACACGTTGCCGTTGAGGATCTGTTCGATGGCCTCGGTCATCTGTGAGCGCGCCGAGGATTTGGTGATGAAACCCACGGCGCCGTAGGTGATGGCCTGGAGCACGATCTGCTTGTCTTGCTCGGCGGAGACGATCACCACCGGAATGGTCGGCGCTTCGTTGCGCAGGGTGATCAGGCCGTTGAGGCCGTGCATGCCGGGCATGTTCAGGTCGAGCAGGATCAGGTCCAGGTCGTCGTGCTCCTGGGTCAGGGCCAGGGCGCTGTCCAGGTCGGCGGTTTCCATCACCTCGCTGCCGGGAAATCCGTCGCTGATGACGTTGTGAATGGCTTCGCGAAACAGTGGGTGATCGTCGGCTATCAGAATTTTATACATGGCCTTTCACCTCGTTATTGTCAGTGTGCGGGGGGCTTTTGCGGCTTCAGGGAAAGGCTTCCGGCTGGGCCGCCACCACGGGCAACCCGGCGGCTTCCCAGGCGTCCAGGCCGTCGCGATACCAGTAGAGGGAGGTATAGCCCAAGGCTGCGGCGCGTTTTACCGCGTTCCAGCTCAGCCAGCAATCGGCGCGGCAATAAAACACCAGCGGGTGTTGTCGGTTGCCGGCGCTGAGCTGCTCCAGGTAGCGGCTGAAGTAGCCTTGCCACTCGGGGCTCAGTTCGCCGTCGCCGGTATTGGCCAGCCAGTGGCTGCCGGGCAGGTTGGCGTGGGGTTCGCTGTCGATGAAGCGGCCTTGCAGCCATTGGCGGCGATAGACGTCGATCAGCAGGGGCCTGGGTTGGGCCTGGAGCAGGGCCTGCAAACCCTGGGTGTCGATGATCTGCGCCGCCTCGACCTGGGTAGGCGTCGGGCTGCGGTAGAGGCTGGTGCGATAGCCGTCGGCGGAAAACAGCGGGGTTTCGGCCTGGGCCATTCCCAGGGTCAGGCTCAGGGACAGCAGGGCCAGGGTCTGCAGGGCACGGGGCATAGGGGGGATGTCCTTCTTGTTATGCGCCCATTACATGCCAGGGCGATGGCATTTGTGAATGCGACCATCGACAGCAAAAGCAGTACCAAAGTCGTAGATCGCCCGCGGGCGCGCACTGTGTAGGAGCCGGCTTGCCGGCGAAAGGGGCCTTGGGTCTTGCGCTGGGCTTGCGGGCCTCTTCGCTGGCAAGCCAGCTCCTACGGTGGGTTGGGTATGGCCGGGGGCTCAGGTGCTTTTGCGCAGGGCGGCGTGCTGCGGGTTGAAGGTCAGCACCGCCAGCATCGAGAACACCAGGGTCAGGCCCAGGCACACGGCCAGGGCCAGCAGGTTGAAGCGTTCATACAGGGCGAAGCGCACCAGCTCCACGGCGTGGGTGAAGGGGTTGAGGGCGCACAGCCAGTACAGCCACTGGCTGGCCTCTTGCATCTTCCACAGCGGGTACAGCGCCGAGGACAGGAAGAACAGCGGGAAGATCACGAAGTTCATCACCCCGGCAAAGTTCTCCAATTGGCGGATGGCGTTGGACAGCAGCAGCCCCAGGGCGCTGAGCATCAGGGCCACCAGCAGCAAGGCCGGCAGCGCGACCAGCAGGCCCAGGGCCGGTGGCTGCACGCCATACAGCCAGGCCACGGCGAGGAAGGCGTAGACCTGCAACAGCGAGATCAGCGAGGTGGCCAACAGCTTGCTGGCCAGCAGGAAGGCCCGGGGCAGGGGGCTGGTGAGCAGCACGCGCATGCTGCCCATTTCCCGGTCGTAGACCATCGACAGCGAGCCCTGCATGCCGTTGAACAGCAGGATCATGCAGGCCAGCCCCGGGACTATGTAGACCTCGTAGGGAATGTAGGTGCTGTAGGGCTCGATGATGGCGATGCCCAGGGCCGCGCGAAAACCGGCGGCGAACACCAGCAGCCACAGCAGCGGGCGCACCAGGGCGCTGAGAAAGCGTGTGCGCTGCAGCACGAAGCGCAGCCATTCGCGCAGCACGATGCCGCGCAGGCACTGCCAGTAGGCGTTCATGCGTGGGCTTCTCCGATCGGCGCCGGGCGGGGCTGGGCATTCTGGGTCAGGCGGGCGAAGGCCGCGCTCAGGTCGCCACCCTGTGCCTCACTGATGGCGCTGGCCACGCCGCTGGCCACCAGGCGCCCCTGATGCAAGATCAGCAACTGGTCGTCGGCCTGCACTTCGTCCAGCAAGTGGGTGGTCCAGAGCACGCTCAGGCGTTGTTCCTGGCACAGCTGGCGGATGTGCCGGTTGAGCGCCAGGCGGCTGGCCGGGTCGAGGCCGGCGCTGGCTTCGTCGAGCAGCAGCAAGCGCGGCTCGTGCAGCAGGGCGCGGGCGATTTCCACCCGCCGCCGATGCCCGCCATTGAGGGCGCGCACGCTGTCCCGGCGCCGTTCGGTGAGGCCCTGGCGTGCCAGTTCGGCATCGATCCGCGCCTGTCCCTGGCGCCGCGACAGACCGTGCAAGGCGGCGTGGTAGTGCAGGTTCTGCTCGACGCTCAGGTCCAGGTCCAGGGTGCTTTGCTGGAACACCACGCCGAGCTGGCGCAGGGCGGCGCGGGCGGCGTTGCGCAGCGAGCAGCCGCCGACGCGGATGTCGCCCTGCTGCAGGTCGTAGAGCCTTGTGAGCAGGGCGATCAGGGTCGACTTGCCGGCGCCGTTGGGGCCCAAGAGCGCGGCAAAGCGTCCGGGAGCCAGGCTCAGGCTGACCTGATCGAGGGCCTGGCGCGGGCCATAGGCGAAGCTCAGCTGGCTGACCTCCAGGGCGTTCATGGGGTGACCACCACGCCCCAGGGATAGCGCCCGACCTTCACTGACTTGAGCACCTTGAGGCTGTTCACATCGATCACCGAGACATCGCCGCTGACCCCGTTGGTGGCCAGCAGCTGGCTCTGGTCCGGGGTGAATGCCAACTGCCAGACTCGGCGCCCCACCAGCAGGTAGTCGAGGATCTCGAAGGTCTTGGCGTCGATCACCGCCACGTGGTTGGCCGGGCCCAGGGCGACGAAGGCGTACTTGCCGTCGGCGCTGAGCTTGATGCCCACCGGCTGCACCTTGTCCGGGTGCACGCCCTTGATCTTGAAGTTCAGGGTCTTGAGCACCTGGCGCGTGGCCACGTCGAGGATGGTCACGGTGCCGCCGATTTCCGCCGAGGCCCAAAGCCTTGAGCCGTCCTGGTTGAACTCGACGAAGCGCGGACGCTGGTCCACCAGGGTGCTGTCGGCCAGGGTCTGGGTGCTGGTGTCGATCCAGTGCAGCATGTTGGTGGTTTCGCTGGTGTTCACCGCCCACTTGCCGTCGGGGCTGACCGCCATGCCTTCGGGCTCGACCCCGACGTTGATCTGGCCGAGGACCTTGGCGGTCTCGGTGTCGATCACCGTGACCAGCGCGTCGTCCTCGTTGGACACGTACAGCCAGCGGTTGTTGGGGTGCAGGGCGAACTGCTCGGGGTCTTTGCCCGAGGGCAGCTCCTTGACGATCTTGCGGGTGGCCACGTCCAGCACCTGGACCCGGTCCGAATCGCTGGCGCAGATGTACAGCAGCTTGTTGTCATGGGACAGCAGCAGGCCGCGTGGGCGCTGGCCCACCGGCAGCGTCTCGGTAACCTCCAGGGTCTGCAGGTCGATCAGGCTCAGGCTGTTGTCCTTTTCGTTGGACACCCAGGCCGTGGCGGCCATGGCGTGCCCGGCGGCGAGCAGCAGGGCCGCGCAGAGGGCGGAGCGGCAGAGAAGGGGGCGGCGCATGGCGGATTCCTTGTTGTTGTGGTTATCGGATCAGGGGTAGCGGCAGGTCACTTCGGGACGGTCGTAGCCCAGGCTGTCCATTTCGTTGAAGGGGTGCAGGAAACCGTCCTGGGGCGAGGTGCTGACCAGGGCCCGGGGCTGCACCAGGGGAATTGGTTGGCGCAGTTCGCCGTTCCACGGGCGGTAGCTGAGCTTGCGACCCTTGAATCCGTCCAGGGGCAACTGGTCGCTGAGCAGCAGCGCTTGCAGGGCCCGAGGCTCGGCCTGGCGCAGTTTGCTCACCGCGCTGGCGACGCTGCGCACGGCCATCCAGGCGGCGAAGTCGCGGTCGTTCATCCAGCGCCCGGCCTGGGCTTCGAAACGCTTTTGCAACTGCGCGGCGCCGAAGGTCTCGACGCTCTTGTGCCAGCCGGTGGGGGTCAGGCCCTGGGTGCCGGCCACCGGGCGCGGGTACCAGGTCTGGTAGGGCAGGTATTCGCCGAAGTCGCCGCGCTCGTCGGCCACCAGCACCACGTCGTATTCGGCGGTCTGGGTGAACAGCGGCATATCGGCCTGGGCGCTGCGGCGCTGGTCGTTGTCGAAGGTCCAGGCCTTCTCGGCGACGATCTTCAGGCCGAAGCGCTGCATGGCCCGGCGCAGGGCATCGGCGTAGGCGCGGTCGTCCTCGGTCTGGCCGACGATGAGCAAGGCCCGCTGCCATTTGCGCAGCGCCATGAATTGCACCAGGGCGTCGGCCAGCATCGCCCGGCCGGGCAGGCTGTGCAGCACATTGCCCAGGCACTGGCTGCTGCGCAGGCGGTCGTCGGGGCTGCCGGCGTTGAACAACAGGCTGTCGGGCAGGGCGGCGGACAGTTCGCGCAGGCTGGCTGCCGGGGCATTCACCACGAACAGCCGCAGGCCCTGGTCGTGCTGGGCCTTGGCCGCTTGCAGCAGCGCCTCGGGGCTGTCGACGCTGATGCTGTCGAGCTGGAACTGTTGCTTGAGAAAGCGTCCGGTGCTGTTGCTGTCGACAATCGCCAACTGCGCGCCTTGCAGCCCGGCGTCGGCGGGCTCGGGGATGATGTTCGACAGCAGCGGGCCGGGATCGGGGCGATAGCCCAGGTAGCCGATGCGCACCTGCAAGGGTTCCTCGCTGGCCTGGCTGGTGCTCAGGGGCAACAGGAGCGAGGCCAGGACCAGCAGGCAAGTCGGGATGAGCGGGGCAGGCTGGTGCATAAGGCACTCCACGGCAGGTGGGGCCAGCATAGGAACAGCACCGGGGCGGGGAAATATGCAGAAAGTAGCGCCCGGGCAGTACCAAGGTAGTAACCCGGTGCGGGTGCGGCGGTCTTAGCATGGTTCCAACTGCCCCGACCCTGGCCCGAATCCGCCCCCGAGCCCGAACCTAGAGAGCGACGCCCATGCGCATCATCAAAGTGCTGCTCCTGCCCTTGCTGCTGATCCTCAGCCTGATCGGCGTCGATCGCCTGCACGGCCCGCGTCCGGTCGTGCCCCTGGCGGTGCCGCTGGTTCCGGGGCGCTAGGCGTGTCGGCGCTGTGGCGGATCAACCTTTGGGTGACCGCGTTCTTTGCCGTGGTGACCCTGGCCTGCGCCGGCTTGCTGCTGCATCAGGCGGTGGCCGATGTCGAGCGTGAATTGCAGTCCGCCGAGGCAGTGGTGGAGTACCTGAGCGACAGCGCCGAGCGCAACCCCGCGGGCCTGCAACCGCATCTCACCCAGAGCCTGCGCCATGTGCGGGTGCACTGGCTGGGGCCGGATGAGGCGGCGCGCATGCCCGAGCAGGCCGGGCTGGACGCCTGGCTTGGCCGCCAGCTGTTCAGCGACCGCCGCCACAGCGCCCGCGAACTGGACCTGGGCGACGGCCGCCGGGTGCTGATCGCCGTGGACGCGCGCGACGAGATCGACGAAGTCTGGGATTCCCTGCAACAGCTGCTGAGCCTGTGCGGCCTGGCCTTGCTCCTGAGCCTGCTGACCATCCGCTGGGCAGTACGCCGTGGCATGGGCTTGCTGGATGATCTGCTGCGGGCCTTGCAGCAGGTGTCCGGCGGGCAACTGGCGGTGCGCCTGCGCGAAACCGGCCTGCCGGAAGCGCGGCAACTGGCCGGGCACTTCAACCGCATGACCACGACCCTGGAACAGACCCGCGCCGACAACGCGCAACTGACCCAGGCCCTGCTGGCGGTGCAGGAGCGCGAGCGCACCTACCTGGCGCAGACCCTGCACGACGACCTCGGGCAATACCTGGCGGGCATCCGCGCCCAGGTCTGCCTGCTGCGCATGGTCAGCAACCAGCCGACGGTGGTGGAACACACGGCCCAGGCCCTGGAACTCAATTGCGAGCGCTTGCAGCAAGGCTTTCGCGCCCTGGTGCAGGACCTGTACCCGGTGGTGCTGCAGCACCTGCCGCTGGCCGAGGCGGTCGGCCTGCTGGTGAACCAATGGCAGGACAGCCAGGGCATCGACTGCCAATTGCGGGTTGGTGCCGACCTGCCGGTGTTGCCCGACGCGAGCAAGACCCACCTCTACCGCCTGCTGCAAGAAGCGCTGACCAATGTCGCCCGGCACGCCGATGCCAGCCAGGTACGGGTGCGCCTGCAACGCAGCGCCCGGGGCCTGCGCCTGCTGGTGCGCGACAACGGTTGCGGCGCGCACCAGCCCCAGCGCCCCGGCGTCGGCCTGCACTCAATGGCCGAACGGGCCCGCAGCCTGGGCGGCGAACTGCAGATCCTCAGCCGTCCCGGCGCCGGTTGGGCGCTGGCCTTGAACATGCCCCTGAACATGCCCATGGAGGCCTGATGAACATCTTGTTGGTGGATGACCACGCCGTGGTCCGCCAGGGTTATGCCAGCCTGCTGCGCGCGGTGTTGCCGGCGATGCAGGTGCGCGAAGCGGCCAGCGGCGAAGAGGCCCTGACCCGAGTGGCCGAAGAAGTGCCGAACCTGGTGATCATGGATTTCGGCCTGCCGGGCATCAGCGGCCTGGAGACCACCCGCCGCCTGCGCCAGCGCCTGCCGCAACTACGGGTGCTGTTCTTCAGCATGCACGACGAACTGCCGCTGGTGCGCCAGGCCCTGGAGGCCGGCGCCTCGGGCTACCTGACCAAGAACTCCGCGCCCCAGGTGCTGATCGAAGCCGTGCACCGAGTACTGGCCGGGCATGCCTACATCGAACAGCCCCTGGCCACGCAACTGGCCTGCACCCCGGCGCAGAATGCCAGCGACCCGCGTCTGCAGAGCATGACCCAGCGCGAGCTGGAGATCTTCGTGATGCTGGCCAAGGGCACCCCGGCGCGGGTGATTGCCGAGCAGCTGTGCATCAGCGCCAAGACCGTGTCCAACCACCTGACCTTGCTCAAGAGCAAGCTGCAGGTCAGCTCCCATGCGGAACTGGTGCATCTGGGGATTGATATGGGGGTGGTGCGGGTGAGCAGCGGCTAGTTACAAGTGGTAAGCGGCAAGATAAATCCAGTATTTTGCTTATTATTTTGCTAATTCACGGGATAAAAATCAGATTTATGAAGTTATTGGGTTCTTCATAAGTTTCCAGAGTAACTCTATAATTTTGAGTGTTAAGTGTGATTTAAGGGTTTAACACTCTATATGCTGAATTTAACGCTTGCCAGGCCGGATGAGGTGCTCAAGCTGCTTTGCACCCGCCTGCGCCAGGAACGCCTGTCCCAGCAGATGACTCAGGCCGAGGTCGCCGCCCGTGCCGGCATCGGGGTTGGCACCCTGTCCAATCTGGAAGCCGGGCGTAGTGTCGCATTCGACAGCGTGGTTCGCGTGGCGATGGTGCTGGGGCGTCTTCGCGAGCTGGAGCAATTGTTCCTGCCGCAGCTGGACAGCCTCGACGACATCCTCCGTTATGAACAGGGCGCCCAGCGGCAGCGCGTCAAAAGGAAGTCCGCCGATGCTTAAGCAAGTCGATGTCTACTACGACGGTTGGGGGGAGCACTGGCGCTGGGGTTCGCTGGTATCCACGACGGCGCTGACCGGCCGCCCCTTGATTGCCTTCGAGTACAGCGAGGAGGCACAGGATCGCGGCCTGGAACTGTCGGCCTTGCGCTTGCCGCTCAAGGGCCCGAGGCTGCGTCGGGACTTTCCCGATCATCAACTGTGGCTGCCGGGGCCGGTCTATGACTCGCTGCCTGACGGTTGGGGCATGTTGCTGATGGATCGCTTGTTCAAACGCCGTGGTCTCAACCCCGCGCAGATTGGTCCTTTGGAGCGACTGACCTATATCGGCACCCAAGCCATGGGCGCGATGTCGTTCGAGCCTGTGGCGCCGGAGCTGTTCATGGCGCCTGAAGAGGTTCCCCTTGAGCGACTGGCGGCCGAAGTTCAGGAGGTGCTCCATGGTCAGGGCGGGGAGTTTCTGCAGCGACTGCTGCGCATGGGCGGCTCGCCGCAGGGCGCTCGACCCAAGGCCTTGCTCTATCGCGACCCTGCGGGAGGGCGTTTCAGCACGGCGGCGGCATCTGGTCTGGAAGCCTGGTTGATCAAGTTCCCGGGAGCGGGTGAACACCCCGAGGTCTGTGCTATCGAAGCTGTCTACGCGCAATGCTTGCGCGAATGCGCCATCGAAACGTCGGACAGTGAACACTTCGAGCTACCCAATGGGCAGGCGGCCTTCGCCACCCGAAGATTCGACCGGCACAAAGACATGCGAGTGCCCATGCAAAGCCTCGCCGCCTTTACCGGTGCGGACTACCGAGCAGCCGGGGCGCTGGACTACAGCAATTTCCTGCGGGCAACCCAGTACTGTTGCAATGATGTGCGGGAAAAGGCGCTGGCCTTTGCCCGGATTGTGTTCAACGTGGCGTTCAACAACCGCGACGACCACCCGAAGAATTTTGCCTACCTCATGTCGTCGGGCGGCCAGTGGAAGCTGGCGCCGGCTTACGACGTGACCTTCTGCGAGGGGCCGGGCGGCTATCACCAGATGGACGTATTGGGCGAGGCGTTGCACATCACCCGCAAGCACTTGCTCAGGCTCGCGGCGGTGGAGGCGGAACTCTCGGCGAGGGAGGCCACCGATATCATCGAGCACATCAGCCAGGTTGCCAGCGGCTTTACCCGCAGCGCCCGGTCCCGGTTTCCGGGTGGCATCACCGTGGACACCCTGAGCATGATTCAGGCGCGCATCGACGAAAACCTTGCGCGACTCAGCTAGCGTGGCTGTAGCTGCTATTGAACTGGCGATTGCTCCAATAGCAGGCACAGTGAGGCGCTTGGTAATGCCTGGGGCAACGGCCTATTTATCCCATGTCCCCGGACACCCCTGGCACCCCTCCATATTGGCATCCTGAAAATTCCCATAATGCTGCCGCGCCCCGCGCAGATCGGCGCGTGCCAGGTTGCTCTCGCCCAACTTGGCTTCCTGCAGATTGGCCTCGCTCAGATTGGCCCCTTGCAGATCGGCCTTGTTCAACCAGGCCATCTCCAGATCGGCCGCTTGTAAGTTGGCCTGGTGCAGTTTGGCTCCGGACAGCCGGGCAAATTGCAGGTAGGCCGCGCTGAGGTTGGCGTTCTTAAATTGCGCGCCCTGGGCAAACAGGCCCCAGCCCTGAATCGCCATCAGCTTGGCGTCGGTGAAGTCCGCTAGCCGCAGGTTGCTTTGTTGCAGGCTGGCGCGGGTCAGGTTGGCGCCGGAGAGGCGGGCCTGTTCCAGGTTGGCCAGGTCCAGTTGGGCATGGCGCAGGTCGGCGCCGGAGAGGTCGGCGCCGGTCAGGTTCATCTTGCGCAGGTCCTGGTTGGCCAGGTGGGCGCCGCGCAGGTTGGCGCCGGGGCATTGGCTGGATTCGGCGATCAGGCAGCCGTTGATGGTCAGGGGCACGTCGTTGCCGTCGTCGTCGACGTTCACCGCGAAGGCGGGGGACAGGCTCAACAGCAGGACCAGGGGCAGGTAGTTCATGGTGCGGTTCTCCAGGCGGGAGTGGAGGCGGGTGGGGCGAGGGCGCGGGCTGGCGCCCTGGGGGACGTAGCCGTGGTGAACCCGGCCCCTGGGGTGTGTCGGGCACATCCCAGGGGCTGGTTTTGGGGCCGCTGTGCGGCCCAGCGGGAGCAAGCTCCCTCGCCACCAGTCGGTCAGCGTTGGGCGGTCTTGTTATCCCAGCTCGGGATCTTGAACACCCAGAACGAGCCGCCTTGGGCCACTGGCTTGGTCAGTTCGGCCATGTCGCCGCCCCACAGCGGCACTGCGCCGCCGTAGCCCACGGTCACGCCGATGTACTGCTCGCCGTCCTGTTCCCAGGTGATGGGCGGGGAGACGATGCCGCTGCCGGTCTGGAATTTCCACAGCTCCTTGCCGGTCTTGGCGTCGAAGGCCTTGAAGAAGCCGTCGCCGGTGCCGGTGAACACCAGGTTGCCCTTGGTCGCCAGGACCCCGGCCCACAATGGCAGGTGTTCCTTGTGCTCCCACACCAGCTTGCCGGTGGTCGGGTCCATGGCGCGCAGGGTGCCGACGTGGTCGTCGTACATGCGCTTGATGCGAAAACCCATGCCCAGGTAGGCCGAGCCTTTCTTGTAGTTCACTTCCTCGGTCCAGTACTCCTCCTTCCACTGGTTGCCGGGGATGTAGAACAGCCCGGTGTCCTGGCTGTAGGCCATGGGGTTCCAGTTCTTGCCGCCGAGGAACGGCGGCGAGACTTCCACCGGCTTGCCCTTGGTTTCGCCCGGCAGCGGTTTGGCTGGACGCTGGCCGGGGTTCTCCACTGGGCGCCCGGTCTTGAGGTCGATGTGGCTGGCCCAGGTGATGTTGTCGACGAAGGGGAAGGCGTTCTGCAGTTTGCCGTTGTTGCGGTCGACCACGTAGAAGAAGCCGTTGCGGTCGGCGTGGCCGGTGGCCTTGACCACCTTGCCGTCCTTGCCCTTGTAGTCGAACAGCACCAGTTCGTTGTTGCCGGAGAAGTCCCAGGCGTCGTTGGGGGTGTGCTGGTAGAACCATTTCACCTCGCCGGTGCTCGGGTCGACGCCGACCTGGCCCGAGGTGTAGAGGCTGTCGTAGTCGTGGGGGTTGCCGTCTTTGGCGGTGCGCGCCCAGGTGTTCCAGGGCCCCGGGTTGCCGGCGCCGACGATGATGGTGTTGGTTTCGGCATCGAAGCTGGCGCTCTGCCAAGGGGCGCCGCCGCCGTGGCTCCAGGCTTCGACCTTACCGGTTTCGGTGGTCTTGTCGTCGGGCCAGGACGGCGCCTTGACGTCGCCGGTGGGGGTGCTGTCCTTGCCGTTCAGGCGGCCCATGTGGCCTTCGACGAAGGGCCGCATCCACACCTCTTCGCCGGTGTCCGGGTCGCGGGCGAACAGCTGGCCGACCACGCCGAATTCATCGCCGGAGCTGCCGTGGATCAGCAGCACCTTGCCGCTGGTCTTGTCTTTGATCAGCACCGGGGCGCCGGTCATGGTGTAGCCGGCGCTGTGGTCGCCGAACTTCTTGTTCCACACCACCTTGCCGGTGTTCTTGTCCAGGGCGATGACCCGTGCATCGAGGGTGCCGAAGTAGATCTTGTCGCCGTAGATCGCCGCGCCGCGGTTGACCACGTCGCAGCACGGGCGAATGTTGTCCGGCAGGCGGTGGTTGTAGGTCCACAGGCGCTTGCCGGTCTTGGCGTCGAGGGCGAACACCCGGGAGTAGGAGCCGGTGACGTAGACCACGCCGTCGCTGACGATGGCCTGGGATTCCTGGCCGCGCTGCTTCTCGTCGCCGAAGGAGTAGGACCAGGCCGGGGTCAGCTTGAACACGTTCTGGTCGTTGACCTGGGCCAGGGGGCTCCAGCGCTGGGCGTTGGTGCCCATGCCGTACTGCAGCACGTCCTTGGTGGTCAGGTGGTCGTTGGCGATGTCTTCCCAGGTCACGTTCTTGCTGGCAGGTGCCGCCGGGGCGGTGGCCGCTGTGGCCGCCGCGCCCAGGGACAGGCTGCCGGCCAGCAGCAGGGCCTGGACGGCGAGGCTCAGAGGGGAGAGGGCGGGTAGCGATCTTATTGTCATGGTTGCAGTTCCCAGTGGAGGTTTTGGCCTGACTAGGGTCTGCCGTGGGGTGGGTGTTGAGATACGGAAAAAGTCCCGCCCTTGCCGGGAATAGTTCCCGGGCGGCACCTGATTTAGGCCCGCGCCACAAGCCCTACTACCAAGGGAGTAGGGCGCGACCACCAAAGCAGCATACGGCCACCCGCCGGCTGTTTCTAAGATGGCGCCATGGCCTCTGTAGCGAGGTCTTGCGTGCAATCTTGAGGGCATAACAATGACAACAAAACGCAACGCCTTGCTCGCGGTAGGGCTGCTCACCGGTGCCTTGGCCACCGGCGCTGTATGGGCCCATGGCAACGTGGTGCCCCAGGCGGTGGAAACCAAGGGCCTGACGCCGATCAAGGACGCCGGGGTAACGGTCGATGGCGACGGCTGGGCTGCGGTCAACCCGTATCGCACCTCGCCCGAGCACGACAAGGCGGTGGAAATCGGTGCTTCGGCCTACAACCAGAACTGCGCCGCCTGCCATGGCCTGGAAGCCAAGTCCGGCGGTATTGCGCCGGATCTGCGCATGCTGGATGCCGGCGAAGCCGGGGATGAATGGTTCGTCGAGCGGGTGCGCCACGGCGCGGTGCGCGATGGCCGGGTATACATGCCGAAGATGGCTGACTACCTGAGCCAGGAAGCCTTGTGGGCGGTGCGCACCTACCTGGACAGCGTGCGCGTCGAGGAGTGATCGCCATGGGCCGCTTCGCCCTGTTCCTGGCTGGCCTGCTGCTGTGTTGCGCCACGGCCCAGGCCGGGGTGCGCAACTACGACACGATGATCGCCTCCGGTGAGCTGAAGGTGGCGGTGTATCAGGATTTTGCCCCCTACAGCTTCCAGGACCAGGGCCAGCCCCGAGGCGTCGATGTGGAGCTGGCGCAAGCCCTGGCCGAGGCCCTGGGGGTACGCCTGCAACTGATCTGGGCGCCCCCGGGAGAGAAGCTCGACGACGATCTGCGGGACTACATCTGGCGCGGCAGCCCGCTGCGCCACCAGCAGTTGGCCGACCTGATGATGCGCGTGCCCTACGACCACGACTACGCGCAAAAGCGCAACGAACTGGGGGAGCTGGCCAACGACCACGTGGTGATGTTCGGCCCCTATCAGGAGGAACGCTGGCAGGTGGCATTCGACCGTCGCCGGCTGGACTCGGTGGCCAGCGTCGCGGTGTTCCAGGAGCACCCGATCGGGGTCGAGGTGGACAGCGTGCCGTCGTTCTACCTGACCTCGGTGTTCAACGGCATGCTCAGTGCCAAGACCCACCATTACCCCAGCGTGCTGCAGGCCTTCGCTGCCATGCAGGCCGGGCAGGTGGACGCGGTGATGGCCATGCGCGGCGAGATCGACTGGCAATTGCACCAGGCCGCTGACCCGCAGTTGGCCCTGGCGGAAAACGCCTACCCGAACATGGGCAAGCAAGTGTGGGAGATCGGCATGGCGGTGCATGAAAGCAATCGCCAGCTGGCCTATGCCGTGGAGGAGGCCCTGGAAGGGCTGATCCGCGACGGTCGCCTGCAGGCGCTGTACGCCCGTTATGGCCTGCGTTACGAGGTCCCACAGATGTATCAATAGGAGCTGCGATGAACTGGCGAGCGACCTGTCTGCTGGCGTGCTGGCTGCCCTTGGCGATCCCGGCGCTGGCTGCCGATCCGCAAGGCTCGGGTGTGGATCCGGTGCCCTCGGTGATGTGGGCCTTCTACCACAAGCAACTGCTGGGGGACGCGGCGTTCGTCTTCGATGACCGGGTCAAGCTGCTGGCGCCGCCCTTTGCCGAGGATGCGCGGCAGGTGCCCCTGGAGATCGACGCCCGGGCCTTCACCGGCGACGTGGTGCGCATCCTCGCCTGGGCCGAGCTCAACCCCTTGCCGCGCATCGTCGATTTCGCACCGGGGCAGCGGGTGCTGCCCTGGCTGTCGATCCGCATCCGCATCGAGCAGGCCACGCCGCTGCGCGCCGCGGTGCAGACCCGCGACGGCCTGTGGCACGTGGGCTCGACCCTGATCGATGCCGCGGGTGGTGGTTGCACCGCGCCCAGCGTGGTGCGTACCCAGCCCGGCTGGGAAGAGCACATCGGCGAAGTGCTGGGCGGGCGTTACCCCCGCGGCGACAGCAGCCGCCTGCGCCTGCAAGTCTCCCACCCGATGGACAACGGCCTGGTCAGCGGCATCCCCGAGTTCTTTCTCAACCACGCCGAACTGCGTGACCAGAACGATCAGCCCCTGGCCAGCCTCGAATTGTTCCCGGCGGTCAGTGAAAACCCCAACCTGGGGTTCGATATCCAGGGGGCAGGGCAGACCCGCTTGCTGTTGCGCGACAACAGCGGCAACCAGTTCGAGGCCAAGCTGCCCTGACCGCATCCTTTGACCCACCCGAGCCGAGGCGCGCCATGCGTTGGATCCTGCTGTTGCTGCTATGCCTGGGCCTGCCGGCCCGGGCCGACCTGGACTATGACCTCAAGCCCCGGCAGATCGCCGCCGGCACCTGGCTGCTGGAAGGCAGCACCGACAACTTTGCCAAGGCCAATGGCGGCAACATCGTCAACACCGGGTTCATCGTCACCGACAGCGGGGTGGTGGTGATCGACAGCGGCCCGTCCAAGCGCTATGGCGAAGCCCTGCGCCGGGCGATTGCCGCCACCACCGACAAACCGGTGATCCAACTGCTGCTGACCCACCATCACCCCGACCATGTGCTGGGCAACCAGGCTTTTGGCGATGTGCCCATCGGCGCCCTGGCCGGCACCAGTGACCTGCTGCGCCAGCAGGGGGACGCCATGGCCGAGAATATGTACCGCATGGTCGGCGACTGGATGCGCGGCACCGAGGTGGTGCTGCCGACCCAGGTGCTGGAGCCCGGCACGCTGGAGGTCGGCGGGCATCGCTTGCGCCTGCTGGGCCTGAGCGGGCACACCGGCGCTGACCTGGCGATTCTCGATGAGAACACCGGGGTGCTGTTTGCCGGTGACCTGGTGTTCTACGAGCGCGCGCTGACCACCCCCAACAGCCCGGGGCTGGCGGTCTGGCTCAAGGACCTGGACACCTTGCAGGCCCAGCCGTGGAAACTGATCGTGCCCGGGCATGGCCCAGTGGCGGCGGATGCCGCGCCCTTTGCCCAGATGCGCGACTACCTGGGCTGGCTCGACGGGTTGATGCGCGACGGCGCGGCCCGTGGCGACGACATGGCCGAGATGATCCGCCGCCCGATCCCCGAGCGCTTTGCCGGCATCAGCCTGACTCGTTATGAGCTGATTCGCAGCGTCAGCCACCTGTACCCGCGTTACGAGCGCCAGCAACTGCAGCGCATCGATTAGGAGCAGCAGAGAAGCAGTTGCAAGCGGCAAGCGGCAAGCGGTGGTGAGTCAGTATTGTGGTGAGGGAGCTTGCTCCCGCTCGGCTGCGTAGCAGTCGCAAAACCTGAGTCCGTGATCTTCGGGTGGGAACCGGGTGGCAGCCATTGGGGCGGCTGCGCCACCCAGCGGGAGCAAGCTCCCTCGCCACAGGGAAGCAGCTGCAAGCGGCAAGCTGTGCAGCTCTTCTCTTGCCGCTTAAAGCTTGCCGCTTGCCACTGCTCTTCTTCTACGAAGGAACTAGAAAACTCCGCATTGCGGGCAATTGTTGGCGGGCGGGCGGGGGTCAAGAATTCTCGGTAGACCGGGAAAATTTCCCGGGAACAACAATAACCGCCGAGGTAGCCGTCATGACCCAACCCCCACGTCGTCCCTTTTTCGCCGTGAGCCTGGTGCTCAGCGCCATGCTGCTGTCCAGCGCGGCCCTGGCCGCCGTCACCGATGAGGAGATCCTCCAGGACCCGAAGAACCCGCAGCAGATCGTCACCAACGGCCTGGGGGTCCAGGGTCAGCGCTACAGCCCGCTGGACTTGCTCAACGTCGATAACGTCAAGGAGCTGCGGCCGGTCTGGGCCTTCTCCTTCGGCGGCGAGAAGCAGCGCGGCCAGCAGGCCCAGCCGCTGATCAAGGACGGGGTGATGTACATGACCGGTTCCTACTCGCGGGTGTTCGCGGTGGATGCGCGCACCGGCAAGAAGCTCTGGCAGTACGATGCGCGCCTGCCGGACGACATCCGCCCGTGCTGCGACGTGATCAACCGCGGCGTGGCGCTGTATGGCGACCTGGTGTTCTTCGGCACCCTGGATGCCAAGCTGGTGGCCTTGAACAAGGACAGCGGCAAGGTGGTGTGGAGCAAGAAGGTCGCCGACCACAAAGAGGGCTATTCCATCAGCGCGGCGCCGATGATCGTCAATGGCAAGCTGATCACCGGGGTCGCCGGCGGCGAGTTCGGCGTGGTCGGCAAGATCCAGGCCTACGACCCGAAAAACGGCGAGCTGCTGTGGATGCGTCCCACCGTGGAAGGCCACATGGGCTACGTGTACAAGGACGGCAAGGCGATCGAGAACGGTATTTCCGGTGGCGAGGCGGGCAAGACCTGGCCGGGTGATCTGTGGAAGACCGGCGGCGCGGCGCCGTGGCTGGGCGGCTACTACGACCCGGAAACCAACCTGCTGCTGTTCGGCACCGGCAACCCGGCGCCGTGGAACTCCCACCTGCGCCCCGGCGACAACCTGTATTCCTCCTCGCGCCTGGCCCTGAACCCGGACGACGGCACCATCAAGTGGCACTTCCAGAGCACCCCCCACGACGGCTGGGACTTCGACGGCGTCAACGAGCTGATCTCCTTCAACTACAAGGAGGGCGGCAAGGAAATCAAGGCCGCCGCCACCGCCGACCGCAACGGCTTCTTCTACGTGCTCGATCGCACTAACGGCAAGTTCATCCGCGGCTTCCCCTTTGTCGACAAGATCACCTGGGCCACCGGTCTGGATAAGAACGGCCGGCCGATCTACAACGAGGCCAGCCGCCCCGGCGCCCCGGGCAGCGAGAGCAAGGGCAGTTCGGTGTTCGTCGCCCCGGCCTTCCTCGGCGCCAAGAACTGGATGCCCATGGCCTACAACCGCGACACCGGGTTGTTTTATGTACCGTCCAACGAATGGGGCATGGACATCTGGAACGAAGGCATCGCCTACAAGAAGGGCGCGGCGTTCCTCGGCGCGGGCTTCACCATCAAGCCGTTGAACGAGGACTACATCGGCGTGCTGCGGGCCATCGACCCGATCAGCGGCAAGGAAGTCTGGCGCCACAAGAACTTCGCGCCGCTGTGGGGCGGGGTGCTGACCACCAAGGGCAACCTGGTGTTCACCGGCACGCCTGAAGGCTTCCTCCAGGCGTTCAACGCCAAGACCGGCGAGAAGGTCTGGGAATTCCAGACCGGCTCCGGAGTCCTGGGCTCGCCTGTGACCTGGGAAATGGACGGCGAGCAGTACGTCTCGGTGCTGTCCGGCTGGGGTGGCGCGGTGCCGCTGTGGGGCGGCGAAGTGGCCAAGCGGGTCAAGGACTTCAACCAGGGCGGCATGCTCTGGACCTTCAAGTTGCCCAAGACTTAAAAGCAGCGGCAAGCTTTTAGCTGCAAGCCACAAGAAGAAGCCTCGGCAGACTTGAGGCTTGCAGCTTGCAGCTTGCAGCTTGCAGCTTGAGGCTGCTTCTACGACCAAATGACGAGTCTCTTCCTGCCTTTGATGCATTCGTCCGGCAGGCGGGGCTCTCTACCATCGGTCCATCGCCTGTCGTTGGACAGGCCTCGACCAGCAGAGGCTCAGCATGATCTACGCACAACCCGGAACCCCAGGCGCCATCGTGTCCTTCAAGCCACGCTACGGCAATTTCATCGGCGGCCAGTTCGTGCCGCCGGTGGAAGGCCAGTACTTCACCAACACCTCGCCGGTGAACGGCGAAGTGATCGCCGAATTCCCCCGTTCCAGCGCCGCCGATATCGACAAGGCCCTGGACGCCGCCCATGCCGCCGCCGATGCCTGGGGCAAGACTTCGCCCCAGGACCGCTCGCTGGTGCTGCTGAAGATCGCCGACCGCATCGAGCAGAACCTGGAGCTCCTCGCGGTCAGCGAAACCTGGGACAACGGCAAGGCGGTACGCGAAACCCTCAACGCCGACGTGCCCCTGGCCGCCGACCACTTCCGCTACTTCGCCGGTTGCATCCGCGCCCAGGAAGGCGGCGCCGCGGAAATCAACGAACTGACCACCGCCTACCACTTCCACGAACCCCTGGGCGTGGTCGGGCAGATCATCCCGTGGAACTTCCCGCTGCTGATGGCCGCCTGGAAGCTGGCCCCGGCCCTGGCCGCCGGCAACTGCGTGGTGCTCAAGCCCGCCGAGCAGACCCCGCTGTCGATCATGATCTTCGCCGAGCTGATCGCCGACCTGCTGCCGGCCGGGGTGCTGAACATCGTCCAGGGTTTCGGCCGTGAAGCCGGCGAGGCCCTGGCCACCAGCAAGCGCATCGCCAAGATCGCCTTCACCGGCTCGACCCCGGTGGGCTCGCACATCATGAAGTGCGCCGCCGAGAACATCATTCCGTCCACCGTGGAACTGGGCGGCAAGTCGCCGAACATCTTCTTCGAAGACATCATGCAGGCCGAACCGAAGTTCATCGAAAAGGCCGCCGAAGGCCTGGTGCTGGCGTTCTTCAACCAGGGTGAAGTCTGCACCTGCCCGTCCAGGGCCCTGGTGCAGGAGTCGATCTACGAGCCGTTCATGGCCGAGGTGATGAAGAAGATCGTCAAGATCAAGCGCGGCAACCCGCTGGACACCGAGACCATGGTCGGCGCCCAGGCCTCGCAGCAGCAGTACGAGAAGATCCTCTCCTACCTGCAGATCGCCCAGGAGGAGGGCGCCGAGCTGCTCACCGGTGGCGCCGCGGAGCTGTTGGACGGTGACCTGTCCAGCGGCTATTACATCCAGCCGACCCTGCTCAAGGGCCACAACAAGATGCGCGTGTTCCAGGAAGAGATCTTCGGCCCGGTGGTAGGCGTGACCACCTTCAAGGACGAAGCCGAAGCCCTGGCGATTGCCAACGACAGCGAGTTCGGCCTGGGCGCCGGGCTGTGGACCCGCGACATCAACCGCGCCTACCGCATGGGCCGGGCGATCAAGGCCGGGCGCGTGTGGACCAACTGCTACCACCTGTACCCGGCGCACGCCGCGTTCGGGGGCTACAAGAAATCCGGCGTCGGCCGTGAAACCCACAAAATGATGCTCGACCACTACCAGCAGACCAAGAACCTGCTGGTGAGTTACGACATCAACCCTCTGGGCTTCTTCTAAGCAGCTCAGCAGCAAGAGCAGCGGCAAGCTTGAAGCTGATGGCTTGAAGCTTGCCGCTGTTTCCTACCAACGCACCCCGCCAGCTCGTCCCAAAGTAGCATTCGGCCGCCGCGCGCCCCGTGCATTAATGCCTCTACCGGAATCCCCCGGCACAACAAGAGGCTTGACCCCATGTGGCATAAACCCGCGTACACCGACCTGCGTATCGGCTTTGAAGTGACCATGTACTTCGCCAACCGCTGAGCCGTCCCGCTCCGGCCGGTACTGGTGTCGGCCGGAGCTCTTTGCCCTTCAGGAGCACGTCATGCATATCCGCATTCTCGGTTCTGCGGCGGGCGGCGGGTTTCCCCAGTGGAACTGCAACTGCCGCAACTGCGCCGGGGTGCGCGCCGGCAGCCTGCGCGCCCAGCGGCGCAGCCAGTCGTCGATCGTCCTGAGCGACCACGGCAACGACTGGATCCTGTGCAACGCCTCGCCGGACATTCGCGCGCAACTGGAATCCTTCCCGGTGCTGCAACCGGCCCGGCACTTGCGCGACACCGCCCTGGCTGGAGTGATCCTGCTGGACAGCCAGATCGACCACTGCACCGGCCTGCTCAGCTTGCGCGAAGGCTGCCCGCATCAGGTCTGGTGCACCGAGATGGTCCATCAGGACCTGTGCAGCGGATTCCCTTTGTTCACCATGCTCAGCCACTGGAACGGCGGCTTGCAGTGGCAACCCATTCACCTCGATGGTCGCGAGTTCAGCCTGCCGGCCTGCCCGGAGCTCGCCTTGCGGGCCATCGCCCTGCGCAGCAGCGCGCCGCCGTATTCGCCCCATCGTGGCAACCCGCACCCGGGGGACAACATCGGCCTGTTCGTCGAGGACCGGCGCAGCGGCGCCAGCCTGTTCTATGCCCCGGGGCTGGGGCAGGTGGATGAGGCCCTGTTGCAATGGATGGAGCGCGCCGACTGCCTGCTGGTGGACGGCACCCTGTGGCGCGACGATGAAATGCGCGTCTGTGGCGTCGGCGACAAGCTGGGCAGCGAAATGGGCCACCTGGCGCAAAGCGGCCCCGGCGGCATGCTTGAAGTGCTGGAGCGTTTTCCCCGGGCGCGCAAGGTGCTGATCCACATCAACAACACCAACCCGATCCTCGACGAAGACTCCGCCGAGCGCGCGGAACTGACCCGCCGCGGCATCGAAGTGGCATACGACGGCATGGACATCCAGCTCTGAGCGAGCAGCGGCAAGCTTCAAGCTTCCAGCTGCAAGCTCAAAGCTGGCTTACCGCTCTGGCTTTGCTTGTCGCTTGAAGCTTGCCGCTGCGCGCAACGCGCGCGTTGCTTTCAGCAACGGATGCTTTAGGCTGGCGTTCTCCTTTCAGAACAATAAGAAAACAGGCTGCCGCCATGAGCCAGAATCTCAGTCTGCTGCGCAAGTTCGTCTCCCCGGAAATCATCTTTGGCGCCGGTTGCCGGCATAACGTCGGCAACTATGCGAAGACCTTCGGTGCGCGCAAGGTGCTGGTGGTCAGCGACCCCGGGGTGATCGCCGCCGGTTGGGTCGCCGACGTCGAGGCCAGCCTCCAGGCCCAGGGCGTCGACTATTGCCTGTACAGCCAGGTGTCGCCCAACCCGCGGGTGGAGGAGGTGATGCAGGGCGCCGAGGTCTACCGCGAAAACGCCTGCGATGTGATCGTCGCCGTCGGCGGCGGCAGCCCGATGGATTGCGGCAAGGGCATCGGCATCGTGGTGGCCCACGGGCGCAGCATCCTGGAGTTCGAAGGGGTGGACATGATCCGCGTGCCGAGCCCGCCCCTGATCATGATTCCCACCACCGCCGGCACCTCGGCGGACGTCTCGCAGTTCGTGATCATCTCCAACCAGCAGGAACGGATGAAGTTCTCCATCGTCAGCAAGGCGGTGGTGCCGGATGTGTCGCTGATCGACCCGGAAACCACCCTGGGCATGGACCCGTTTCTCTCCGCCTGCACCGGCATCGACGCCCTGGTGCACGCGATCGAGGCTTTCGTTTCCACCGGCCACGGCCCGCTCACCGATCCCCATGCCCTGGAGGCCATGCGCCTGATCAACGGCAACCTGGTGCAGATGATCGCCAACCCCGGGGACATCGCCCTGCGCGAGCAGATCATGCTCGGCAGCATGCAGGCCGGGCTGGCGTTCTCCAACGCGATTCTCGGCGCGGTGCATGCCATGTCCCACAGCCTGGGAGGCTTTCTCGACCTGCCTCACGGGCTGTGCAACGCGGTGCTGGTGGAGCATGTGGTGGCCTTCAACTACAGCGCGGCGCCGGAGCGTTTCAAGGTGATCGCCGAAACCTTCGGCATCGACTGCCGCGGGCTCAACCAGCGGCAGATCTGCGGGCGCCTGGTGGAGCACCTGATCGCCCTCAAGCACGCCATCGGCTTCCACGAAACCCTGGGCCTGCATGGGGTCAGCAGCAGCGATATTCCGTTCCTCTCGCAACATGCGATGGACGATCCGTGCATCCTCACCAACCCACGCGAATCCAGCCAGCGTGATGTCGAGGTGGTGTATGGCGAGGCCCTCTGACGACCAGCAACGGGCCCTGGCCGGGCTCTTGGGGCTGGGCAATCACTCGGCGCGCAAGAGCCATTACCCGGAACTGGCGGCGCGCCTGGAAGACCTGGAAACCGAACGCAACCGCTACAAGTGGCTGTTCGAGCACGCGGTGCACGGGATCTTCCAGGCCAGCCTGCAGGCCGGCCTGCGCGCGGCCAACCCGGCCCTGGCGCGCATGCTGGGGTATCAGGACCCGCAGGAAGTGCTGTTTTCCCTGGCCGACCTGGCGGGCAATCTGTTCGTCGGCGGCGCCGCGGAACTGGCGGTCATTGGCGAGCAGTTGCAAAGCCAGCGCAGCCTGCTGGGTTATGAAACCCAGTTGCGACGCAAGGACGGCAGCAGCATCGACGTGCTGATGAACCTGCTGCTCAAGCCCGACCAGGACGGGCTGGTGGAGGGGTTCGTCGCCGACATCACCGAGCGCAAGCTGGCCCAGCAGCATCTGGAGCAGCTCAACGACCAGTTGGAGCAGCGGGTTGCCGCGCGCACCGATGAACTGCTGGAAGCCAACCGCAACCTGCAACAGCAGATCGCCCGGCGCGAGCGCATCGAGCGCGACCTGCGCGAGGCCCGGGACGCCGCCGAGGCGGCCAACCGCAGCAAGGACAAGTACCTGGCCGCCGCCAGCCACGACCTGCTGCAACCCTTGAATGCCGCGCGCCTGCTGATCTCCACCTTGCGCGAGCGGCGTCTGCCAGCGGCCGAGCAACTGCTGGTGGAGCGCACCCACCAGGCCCTGGAAGGCGCCGAGGACCTGCTCACCGATCTGCTGGACATCTCCAGGCTCGATCAGGCGGCGGTCAAGCCGGACCCGGCGGTCTATCGCCTGGATGAATTGCTCGCGCCGCTGGTCTCGGAGTTCCAGTCGGTGGCCGAGGCGGCGGGCCTGGAGCTGCGGGTGAAGTTCGGTGACTTCGCCCTGTTCACCGACCTGCGGCTGCTGACGCGGATTCTGCGCAACTTCCTCAGCAATGCCTGCCGCTACACCGAGCGCGGCAGCATTCTGCTGGCGGCGCGGCGCCGGGGCGAGCAGTTGCGACTGGAGGTGTGGGACACCGGGCGCGGCATTGCCGCCGACCGCCTGGAGTCGATCTTCCTGGAATTCAACCAGCTGGATGTGGGGCGTGCCGCCGACCGCAAGGGGGTGGGCCTGGGGCTGGCGATCGTCGAGCGCATCGCCAAGATTCTCGGTTACCGGGTACAGGTGCAATCGTGGCCGGGACGCGGTTCGCGGTTCAGCATCGAGGTGCCCCTGGCGGCCCGGGTGCCGTTGCCCATCAGCTTGCAGGCGCCGCAGCCGGGCACCGGCAACCCGCTGCCAGGGCGGCGTTTGCTGGTGCTGGACAACGAGCTGAGCATCCTTGAGAGCATGGCCGCGTTGCTCGGGCAGTGGGGCTGCGAAGTGCTCATCGCCACCGATCAGGCGGCCGCCCTGGCGGTGCTCCAGGGCCAGGCGCCGGAACTGATCCTGGCGGATTTTCACCTGGATCACGGGGTCACCGGGTGCCAGGTGGTGCAGCACTTGCGCGAGCATTTCCAGCAGCCGCTGCCGGTGGTGATCATCACCGCCGACCGCAGCGACCAATGTCGCCGGGCCTTGCAGCAACTGGGGGCGCCGCTGCTCAACAAACCGGTGAAACCGGGCAAGCTGCGGGCCGTACTCAGCCAGTTGCTGGGCTAGGGCCGGAGCTGCGGTACGCAGCACTCCCGTAGCGGGCACTCGGGGCGGGGCTTCTGGCATGGGGGGCGGGCTTGCCGCTAAGATGCCGCTCTTTTTTTCAAGGACGAAGCGGGTTCCTGCGCCGTCGCGCCGGACCGCCGTTGACCCATCGATGAAACCCCTGTCCTCGTATCACCCGCTGCTGTACTGGCTGCGGGTACGCCAGAAACGCCTGATGCGCCACCTGGCCTGGCGCTGTTCCGGGCGCCGTTATGCCCGGCTTGAGGCCGGCAGCCCGCGCTTGCCTCACCGCCTGATCAAGCACACCTCGAAGCTGATTCGCACCCTGGGCGATTCCGATCTGGCGCTGCAACACAACAAGGTGATCAACCTCAAGCTGGCGGTGGCCCGCATCGACGGCGTGCGCATCGCCCCCGGCGAGTATTTTTCCTTCTGCAAACTGGTGGGCCGGCCCAGTCGCCGGCGTGGTTTTGTCGAGGGCATGGAGTTGTCGTTCGGCGAGGCCCGCAGCGGCATCGGCGGTGGTATCTGCCAGTTGAGCAACCTGATTCACTGGATGGCGATGCACTCGCCGCTGGAGGTGGTGGAGCGGGCCAACCACAGTTTCGACCCGTTCCCCGACGAGGGACGAGTGCTGCCCTTCGGTTCCGGGGCGGCGATCTTCTACAACTACATCGATCTGGTGCTGTACAACCCCGGGCCGCAGACCTTGCAGCTCAAGCTGCATGTGGGGGCGCAGCAGCTGGAGGGCGAGCTGCTTTGCGAGCGGCCGCGCGAGCATCGTTATCACGTCTATCAGCGGGCCCATCGCTTTGTGCGCGAGGGCACCCGGGTGTACCGCGAGAACCAGATCTGGCGCGACATTCGCACCAAGGGCCAGGACGCCGAGCTGCTGCGCCAGGAATGCCTGTATCGCAACCGGGTGTTGGTCAAGTACCCGGTGGCCGAGGCGCTGCTCGATCAGCCGGCGCCGGGCTCAGAGGATGCCCAGCAGCCACAGTAGGCCCAGGTAGATCGCGGCGCCGCCCAGGGGCCAGACCACCAGCAGGCGGGTCTGGCTGAAGAAGGGCGGCGCGGCTTCCACCAGGGTCGAGTCCTCCAGCTGTTGCAGGGTCCTGGCGGGCATGCCGTCCTCGACCGGGGCGTTGAGCTGGGCCTCGATCAAGGGTTCCACGGCCTCGACCTTGCGCATCAACGTCCGGCCCGAGGCGAACAGGGCGGCGCCGACGAAGATCAGCAGGTAGATCAGCAGGAACTTCCAATGGGAGGAGTAGCTCAGGTCGATGAAGCTGGGTGTCGGGCTGTTGTCCCAGAACCAGTCCAGGGCCCGGGTGTTTTCCGAAACCATCAGGGTGAACTGCTGAATTGGGCGGTTGATGGTGCTGGCCATGGCGGTGTAGCTGTCCAGGCGCCAGTGGAGCATTTTCAGGGTGGAGAACAGCGTGGAAATCAGCGCGCCGGTGAACAGCAATGTGCCTGCGGCGATCTGCAGTCGGTACTTCAATTGGGCCTGGGTGTAGTTCATCTGTGCGTCCTGCCAGAAAAAAGTGGCGCAATACTATATTTCACCGGCACGCCCCGATAGGGGCGCTGCTGCACAGGCTATCCTTGGCTCCCTCTCTGCTCGGACGAATCAGCCCATGCTGCAGGTACAAGGCGTCTTCAAGCGTTACCCCACGCCCCAGGGCCCGTTGGCGGTGCTGCAGGGCGTGGACCTGCAGCTGCAGCGCGGCAGCAGTCTGGCGCTGATGGGCGAGTCGGGCAGTGGCAAGAGCACCTTGCTGCACCTGATCGCCGGGCTCGATCGGGTCGACGCCGGCAGCATCCGCATCGGCGGGCAGCACCTGGAGCAGATGACCGAGGGCCAGCGCGCCGACTGGCGCCGTACTGAAGTGGGCCTGGTGTTCCAGCAGTTCAATCTGATCAGCAGCCTGCGGGTGGAAGACAACCTGAGCTTCCAGGCGCGCCTGGCCGGGCGTTTCGATCCGCTGTGGCAGGCGCAACTGGTGGCGCGCCTGGGCCTGGGGGAGCTGTTGCGGCGCTATCCGGAGCAGCTCTCCGGCGGCCAGCAACAGCGGGTTGCCCTGGGCCGGGCCCTGGCGGCGAAACCCGGGTTGCTGCTGGCGGACGAACCCACCGGCAGCCTCGACGAGGCCACCAGCGACGAGGTGCTGGATTTGCTCCTGGAGCTGTTGGCCGACAGCCCCACCAGCCTGCTGATGGTCACCCACAGCCAGCGGGTGGCCAGCCGCCTGCAACAGACCGTGGTGCTGCATCGGGGTCGTCTGGCCGACCCGGTCGGGGGTTGAGATGCGGGTCCTGGTGACGGCGCTGCAGGCGTTGCTGAGCCATTGGCGTCGGCATCCGCTGCAGTTTTTCAGCGTGCTCACCGGGCTGTGGCTGGCCACCAGCCTGTTGACCGGAGTGCTGGCCCTCAACAGCCAGGCCCGGGACAGTTATGCGCGGGCCAGCCAGCTGATCGGCGGCGAGCCCCAGGCCAGCCTGAGCAGCCCCAGTGGCGCCAGTGTTGCCCAGCAGTGGTTCGTCGACCTGCGCCGGGCCGGCTGGCCGGTGTCGCCGGTGCTGCAGGGGCGCCTGCAGTTGCCGGGCCATGACGACCTGTCCCTGCAAGTGATGGGCATCGAGCCGTTATCCCTGCCTGCCGGTGCCGCGGTGGCCGGGCAGACGCTGGCGCTGCAGCAGATGGTCGAATTCTTCAGCCCGCCGGGGGTGACCTGGGTGGCGCCACAAACCCTGGCCAGCCTGGGCTTGCAAGCGGGCGAGCAGCCCACGGCACTCAACGGCCAGCGCTTGCCGCCGCTGCGGGTGCGGGCGGACATGGCCCCGGGAGTGCTGTTGATGGACATCGGCTTTGCCCAGCAGGTGCTGGGCCAGCCCGGGCAGTTGAGCCGGCTGTTGCTGCCCAGGGAGTTTGCCGCCAGCGCGCCGCCGTTGCCCGAGGCCCTGAGGGGGCAACTGGTGTTGCGCCAGGGGCAGGCACAGGGCGATCTGGCGCGCCTGACCGAGAGTTTTCACCTGAACCTGGATGCCCTGGGGTTCCTGTCCTTCGTGGTCGGGCTGTTTATCGTGCATGCCGCCATCGGCCTGGCCCTGGAACAGCGGCGGGGCTTGCTGCGCACCTTGCGGGCCTGCGGGGTCAGTGCGCGCTTGCTGATCCTCTGCCTGAGCCTGGAGCTGGGAGGGCTGGCGCTGTTGGGCGCGGTGGCGGGGGTGATCAGCGGCTACTGGCTGGCTGGCGTGTTGCTGCCGGACGTGGCCGCCAGCCTGCGGGGTTTGTACGGTGCGCAAGTGGCGGGGCAGTTGAGCCTGAGTCCCTGGTGGTGGTTCAGCGGTATCGGCCTGAGCCTGTTGGGCGCCTTGCTGGCCGGTGGCGCCAGCCTGCTGCGGGCGGCGCGCTTGCCATTGCTGGCCCTGGCCAATCCCCAGGCCTGGCATCAGGCCCATGCCCGTTGGCTGCGCCGTCAGGGCGTGGTGGCTGGCCTGGCGGTGCTGGTGGCCCTGGCGGCCTGGCAATGGGGTGACAGCCTGGCCAGTGGCTTCGTGTTGATGGCGGCCTTGCTGCTGGCGGCCGCCCTGGGCCTGCCGGTGCTGCTCGATGCGCTGCTGGGCGGCTTGCTGGGGCGCAGTCGCGGGGTGCTGGGGCAGTGGTTTCTCGCCGATTGCCGACAACAGTTGCCGGCCCTGAGCCTGGCCTTGATGGCGCTGCTGCTGGCCCTGGCGGCGAATATCGGCGCTGGCAGCATGACCGCGGGTTTTCGCGAGACTTTCAACGACTGGCTGGAGCAACGCTTGAGCGCCGAGCTGTACGTCAATCCACAAACCCCCGAACAGGCCCGGCAGTTGCGCGACTGGCTGGCGTTGCAGCCCCAGGTGACGGCGCTGTTGCCCAGTTGGCAAGTGGCGTTGCAGATCCAGGGCTGGCCGGCGGACCTGTACGGGGTGGTCGAGCATGACAGCTACCGTGAGCACTGGCCGTTGCTGGAGGCGGCGGGCGCCGATCCCTGGGCGCGATTGGCGGCCGAGGACAGCCTGATGCTCAGCGAGCAACTGGCCCGGCGGCTCAAGCTGCGGGTCGGCGATCGCCTGGAACTGCCGGTGCCGCAAGGGCAGTGGACACCGCAGGTGGTGGGGATCTACGCCGATTACGGCAATCCCCGGGGGCACCTGCTGGTGAACGTCGAGCACCTGCTGCGGTACTGGCCGGACTTGACGCCAAACCGTTTCAACCTGCGCCTTGCGCCGGCGGCGGTGCCGGCGCTGGTCGGCGCCCTGCAACGGCAATTTCACCTGGATGACAGTCGGGTCGTCGATCAAGCCCGGCTCAAGGGCTGGTCGCAACAGGTCTTCGAACGTACCTTCGCCGCCACCGCCGCGCTCAACAGCCTGACCCTGGGGGTGTCCGGGGTGGCGCTGTTCATCAGCCTGCTGACCCAGAGCCAGAGCCGCTTGGGCCAGCTGGCGCCGCTCTGGGCCCTGGGCGTGGGGCGGCGTCAGTTGCTGCTGCTGAACCTGGCCCAGACCTGGCTGCTGGCCTTGCTCACTCTGGTCCTGGCGCTGCCCTTGGGGATTGTCCTGGCCTGGTGCCTGGACACTGTGATCAACGTCCAGGCCTTTGGCTGGCGTCTGCCGCTGCGGGTGTTTCCCGGGCAGCTGGTGCAACTGCTGGGGCTGGCGATGCTGGCGACCCTGCTGGCTTCGGCCTGGCCGCTGCTTCGCCTGTACCGTGCGCAACCGGCGGATCTGTTGAGGACCTTTGCCCATGAAGATTGAGCGCTGGAGCAGGGCTCTGGCGGGGCTGCTACTGGCCTTGCTGGGCGGTTGCGAACCTGCCGCCGAGCCGCCCCAGGGTTTTGCCGGGCTGGGCAATGAGGCCGCGGCCTTCGCCCCGGTGCTGCCGGGGCGCAGGTTCGGCTTTCCTGCCGATCATGGTCCCCACGACGGTTTTCGCATCGAGTGGTGGTACCTGACCGCCGACCTCAAGGACGCTCAAGGCCGCCGCTTCGGCGTGCAGTGGACGCTGTTTCGCAGCGCCTTGCGCGCCGCGCCGGAGCAGCCCGGCTGGAGTGCGCCGCTGGTCTGGCTGGGGCACGCGGCGGCGACGTCGGCCAGCAGCCATCATGCCGCCGAGCGTTATGCCCGGGGCGGGGTGGGGCAGGCCGGGGTCACGGCGCAGCCGTTCCAGGCCTGGATCGATGACTGGCGCCTGAGCAGCCTGGCCAGCGGCGACAATCCCCTGGCACGGATGCAGGTGCAGGCCAGCGGGCCGGGGTTTGCCTATCGGTTGCAACTGTCCAGCAGCCGGCCTTTGGTGCTGCAGGGCGAGGGCGGTTACAGCCGCAAGTCCGATCAGGGGCAGGCGTCCTATTACTACAGCCAGCCGTTTTTCCAGGCCTCGGGCCAGTTGCAGATCGATGGCCAGTGGTACGAGGTCAGCGGCCCGGCCTGGCTCGACCGGGAGTGGAGCAGCCAGCCCCTGGCGGCTGATCAGAGCGGTTGGGACTGGTTCTCCCTGCATCTGGACAGCGGCGAACGACTGATGCT
This sequence comes from Pseudomonas sp. TKO26, assembly GCF_003225665.1. Lineage (NCBI taxonomy): Bacteria > Pseudomonadati > Pseudomonadota > Gammaproteobacteria > Pseudomonadales > Pseudomonadaceae > Pseudomonas > Pseudomonas sp. TKO26. Next base: position 49,111 of record NZ_QKLN01000015.1, on the reverse strand, counting down.
GTTCCGGGTCCGGCAGGACAGTCGCGCGCCTTATATCACCGGCACCTGGATCAATGCCGACGGCAGCACCCAGAACCTGGCACGGGAACAGATCCGCATGACGGCGCTGGATACGGCTCAGGTCGAGGGACGGCGCCTGCCGATCGCCTGGCAATTGAGCATCCCCGACAAGGGCCTGAACATCAGGACCCGGGCCTTGAATCCCCAGTCCTGGATGCGGCTGAGCATTCCCTACTGGGAAGGACCGATCGCGCTGGAGGGCAGCCACGGCGGCAGCGGCTATCTGGAGATGACCGGGTATTGAGCGGCGGTGTGCGTGGCAGCGTCCAGCGTTGCAGTTTTATTCAGAATCGGCCCACGGACATTCCCGGGCAGTTGCACTAGAATGCCAAGCGTTCGCCCGGTGCAAGGGCTCTTTACCGGTGCATGGATTGCCAAGGCCAGAGCACTGGGCGAACACCTTCCTCTGTCGCGTTCGGCGATGTTCCTGCTTCACCCTTCCCAAGCTTGCGCTTGCCCCAGATCTGCCTCGGCGGTGCTCACAGCGCCAGCGGTTGCAGGCTCACTTGGCGGGCCAGCAGGCTGATAAACCCGGGCAGCGGTCGGGTGCAACCTTGCACGCTCAGCAGGATGATGGAGGCGCCGATGGCCAGGGCTGCGCCACCGTCCTCGTCCACCTGGAGCAACTGTCCGGTGATGTGCAGCCCGTCCTTGTCCCTAGCCATTTGCGGCTCAGGCGCGGCGCTGGCCCACAGGTTGTGCTGCCAGCGGAACTCATCCTCCAGACTCAGCTCTACCTCGTGCTCCTGGGCCACCTGGGGCGGCGCTCCCAGCCATTGGCCGCGGCCTTCGCCGAACGCGCAGCGGAAGTCGACCCACAAGGCAGACGACGGGTCGCGGTGCAGGGCGGTGAGCGTGATGCGCATGTCAGGTGTTTCCGTTGTCGAGGGGCGAGGGCGTGTGGTCCGTGGACCGTTCAGGCGCCAAGGCTGCAGGGGCCGGCCGCACCTGGCAAGTTGTCCGGGGGCTTTTTATTGCGCTGTTGCGTGGCTGGGGCAGAGAATGCCCCCGGCCCGAGCGGGCCGCCGATGAACGGCCCATGTGCTGGAGATTAGGGATTGATCTGGTTGAAGCGTTTTCTGATGACGGTGGGCGGGCTGGCGCTGGTGCTGATTGCACTTTGGGTGGCCTTGATGGACTTCAGCAAGGCTCCCGCCCATGGGTTGGCCGAGCATCCCAATGCCCAGTGGCAGGGCGCGGCCGATGGGGGGCATTACATTGAAATCACCCGCGCCGAGCCGCCTTATTACTTCATTCAAGTGCGGTACGAAAGTGGCCACCTGTGGGATGAAGGCTGGCTTAAATATGAGGGCGGCGACGGTAAAACCTTGAGTGCCAACGAAGTACTCGCATTCGACGGCGATGGAGTTATTTACCTGCAACAGCGCAAAGTGCTGAGCGCGGATAAGTCCGGGGCCAATTGAGGTCGTGCGGCCCGGGCGCCGTCAGTGGTTCAAGCGGGGTGGCTGCAAATAATGCTGGTTGAATGAGCCTGAATATAACTGTGCAATAAGTTGCGCATAAGAACTTAAACATATTTGTACTAGAGGTTTATCAATCTATATAAGAAAAATCCTATATTTTTGCCTGAGGTGTTCCGTTAGGGTTTTGCCACCTGAATGGATATCCGGTAGTTCCAGTGCGCACTTTGTTTCCCACCTCTGTCAGACTTTTCTATAAAGAGCGTAATCAGCGCATCTGTCTGAGTAAGGTGGCGGGCATGGAAAGTGGCCACCTATGAGCTATTCGCGCAAGTTGTATTCCCATCACCTCAAACTCGCCCAGGCCCCGGTGCACGAGCACAGTTTCGCCGGCGAGGACGTGCGCTTCTCCAACGAATACGAAGCCCTGGAAAACGAGCTGGGCAAAGCCCAGTCGCTGCATGCCAACGGTCAGATCGACTGGCTGAAGGTCCAGGAGCAAAGCGAAGCCCTGTTGCGTGATCAATCCAAGGATCTGCGGGTCGCTGCCTGGCTGACCTGGGCCCTGCATCAGCGCGAGTCTTTCCCTGGCCTGCTGGCGGGCCTGGGGCTGTTGCGCCACCTGTGCGAGCACCATTGGCAGCAGGTGTACCCGTCCAAGCCGCGCACCCGTGGCGCAGCGATTGCCTGGCTGGTGCCGCGCCTGCAGGAAGCCCTCGACGACGATGTGCCGGTCAAGGAGCAGTTGCCGCTGTTTCGGCGTCTGGTGGAGCAGATCCAGGGGCTGGACGGCATCCTGACCCGGCACCTGGGGGACGAAGCGCCCTTGCTGCTGCCGATCTGCCGGCGTCTGCAGGGCATGGTCACCCGGGCGGCGGACCAGCAGCCGGAACCCGGCGCCGTGGGCAGTGTGGTGGCCCAGGTCAAGCAGGCGGCGGCGCAGCTCTTTACCCCCGGCTCGCCCATCGATAACGAAAAGGACGCGCACAAGGCCCTGCGCGCCCAGCAGGACAACGCTCGGCCGCTGTGCGCCTGGTGGCTGCGGCAGAAAGCCACCGATCAACGGGCCCTGCGCCTCAATCGCACCCTGATGTGGCTGGCCATCGATGCGCTGCCCGAGCGCAATGCCGAGCAGGTCACCGCCTTGCGCGGGCTGCCGGCGGACAAGTTGCGTCACTACCAGGAACGTTTCGCCCAGGGCCAGTACGCCGACCTGCTGGTGGAACTGGAGGCCAGTCTGGCCCGGGCGCCGTTTTGGTTCGACGGCCAGCGCATGGTCTGGGAGTGCCTGCAGGAGCTCAATGCCGAGTCGGCCATGCGCGAGGTGGAGTTCCATTTCGCCCTGCTGCTGCAACGCCTGCCCGGGCTGATCGAGCTGCGTTTCCATGATGGCGTGGCCTTTGCCGATCCGGTCACTCGCGCCTGGGTCAGCGCCCAGGTCCTGCCCCATCTGCAAAGTGCCGACGCGCCGCGCAAGGTCGAAGCGGACAGCCACCTGCCGGCCTGGGAAGAGGCCCTGGACGAGGTGCTGCCGATCCTGCGCAAGGACGGCCTCAAGGCTGCGGTGCAGGTGCTCAAGCAGGGACTGCAGAACGCCCAGGGCGGGCGCGTGCGGTTTTTCTGGCAGTTGAGCCTGGCGCGCCTGTGTTTCACGGCCAAGAAGTACGAACTGGCCAAGACCCAACTGGAGACGCTCGACCAGCAGTTGCAGCACTCGGGCTTGCAGGCCTGGGAGCCGCAACTGGCGCTGGAGGTGCTGCAGCTGCTGCACAACTGCTGCGAGCTGTTGCCGCAGAACCACGCGGTGCGCGAACGCAAGGAAGAGGTTTACCGCAGGCTGTGCCATCTCGATCTCGAGGTGGTACTCGAATAGGCCCCAGGGCCAACAATCCCAAGGAGAAGTGTCATGGCCAAAGAAGGCTCTGTAGCCCCCAAGGAACGGATCAACGTCACGTTCAAGCCCGCCACCGGCGGCGCCCAGGAAGAAATCGAACTGCCGTTGAAGCTACTGGCGATCGGCGATTACACCCAGCGCCTGGACGAGCGCAAGGTCGAGGATCGCAAACCCATCAGCATCGACAAGATGACCTTTGACGAGGTCCTGGCCAAGCAGGAGCTGCGCCTGACCCTGAGCGTGCCCAATCGTCTGCAGGACGACGGCGGCAGCGACGAGCTGGCGGTGCAACTGCGGGTTGATTCGATGAAGGACTTCAATCCCGCGAGCCTGGTGGAGCAGGTGCCGGAGCTGAAGAAACTCATGGAACTGCGCGACGCCCTGGTGGCGCTCAAGGGGCCGTTGGGCAACGCGCCGGCCTTTCGCAAAGCCATCGAAGGCGTGCTCGCCGATGACCAGTCCCGGGACCGGGTCCTGGGTGAACTGGGTCTGAACGCCGCCCCCGCCCTGCAAGACTGAGCCCTCAACAGCCAAGGAAGCTAGAACATGAGCAGCAGTGCCGCACAGCAGAAGCACCAGGACAGCAGTGAATACAGCATCCTCGACAGCATCATCGCCGAGACGCGCCTGACCCCGGATGACGAGGCCTATGACATCGCCAAGCGCGGGGTCTCGGCCTTTATCGAAGAGTTGCTGAAACCGCAGAACAGCGGCGAGCCAGTGAAGAAGGCCATGGTCGATCGGATGATTGCCGAGATCGACGCCAAGCTCAGCCAGCAGATGGACGAGATCCTCCACCATCCCGACTTCCAGTCGCTGGAGTCGGCCTGGCGTGGCCTGCAATTGCTGGTGGACCGCACCAATTTCCGCGAGAACATCAAGATCGAGATCCTCAACGTCTCCAAGCAGGACCTGCTGGACGACTTCGAGGACTCTCCGGAAGTGATGCAGGCCGGCCTCTACAAACACATCTACACCGCTGAATACGGCCAGTTCGGTGGCCAGCCGGTGGGGGCCATCATCGCCAACTACTTCATGTCCCCCAGCTCGCCGGACGTGAAGCTGATGCAGTACGTGTCCAGCGTGGCCTGCATGTCCCATGCACCCTTCATCGCTGCGGCCGGACCGAAGTTCTTCGGCCTGGAAAGCTTTACCGGGCTGCCGGACCTCAAGGATCTCAAGGACCACTTCGAAGGCCCGCAATTTGCCAAGTGGCAGAGCTTCCGTCAGTCCGAGGATGCCCGCTACATCGGCCTGACCCTGCCGCGTTTCCTGTTGCGCAACCCCTATGACCCGGAAGAAAACCCGGTGAAATCCTTCGTCTACAAGGAAAACGTCGCCAACAGCCACGAAGACTACCTGTGGGGCAACACCGCCTACGCCTTTGGCACTCGCCTGACCGACAGCTTCGCCAAGTTTCGCTGGTGCCCGAACATCATCGGCCCGCAGAGCGGTGGCGCGGTGGAGGACCTGCCCCTGCACCACTTCGAGAGCATGGGCGAGATCGAAACCAAGATTCCCACCGAGGTGCTGGTTTCCGACCGGCGCGAGTACGAACTGGCGGAAGAGGGTTTCATCTCCCTGACCATGCGCAAGGGCAGCGACAACGCCGCGTTCTTCTCCGCCAGTTCGGTACAGAAACCCAAGTTCTTCGGCATCAGCGCCGAGGGCAAGGCGGCGGAGCTCAACTACAAGCTTGGTACCCAGCTGCCCTACATGATGATCGTCAACCGCCTGGCCCATTACCTGAAGGTGCTGCAGCGCGAGCAACTGGGGTCCTGGAAGGAGCGCACCGACCTGGAGCTGGAACTCAACAAGTGGATCCGCCAGTACGTGGCCGACCAGGAGAACCCCAGCAGCGAAGTGCGTGGCCGACGCCCGCTGCGTGCCGCGCAGATCATCGTCAGCGACGTCGAGGGCGAGCCGGGCTGGTACCGGGTCAGCCTCAACGTGCGGCCGCACTTCAAGTACATGGGGGCGGACTTCACCTTGTCGCTGGTGGGCAAGCTGGACAAGGAATAGGGCAGGAGCTGAGCCATGCGTCGATACGGCAGCCTTTTCGAACGCCTCAGCGGCGAGGCCGAACAGCGCGTCGGCTGGAGTCGCGAAGTGGCCGCCATGGCGTCGGTGGCTGCCCATCTGGCGAAGATGCTCAGCACCCGGGCGGGCAGTGTGCAGACACTGTCCGACTACGGGCTGCCGGATCTCAACGACATGCGCCTGAGTCTGCACGACGCGCTGAGTCAGGCGCGAGAGGCGATCGAAGGCTTTATCGAAACCTATGAGCCCAGGCTGTCCGGCGTACGGGTCAAGCCACTGCCCCGGGACCACGATCCGCTCAAGCTGGCCTTCAGCATCGAAGGCCTGCTGGAGGTGGAAGGGGTCAGGCGCCAGGTGAGCTTTGCCGCGCGGCTGGATGGCAGCGGGCAGGTACGGGTCAAGTAAGGAGTGCACAAGGATGTCTGGAAAACCTGCGGCGCGGCTCAGCGATCCAACGGCTTGCCCGATTCCCGGGCATGGGGTCAACCCCATCGCCAGCGGCTCGGCGGATGTGCTGTTCGACGGCTTGCCGGCGGCGCGCCAAGGTGACGTGTCGGCCTGTGGCGGAGCCCTGAGCGGTGCCTTGAGCAGCACCGTGTTCATCAACGGTCGGCCGGCCGCCACTCTGGGCTCGCTGGGCAGTCACGGCAACACGGTGATAGGCGGATCAGGGACGGTGATCATTGGCGATACCCATGTCCCGGCACCGTTTGTGGCGCCGTTGCCGGTGCAGATCAATTGGCCGTTCGACCAGCAGTTCGTGGTGCGCTCTAGATCGGGAACTCCGCTGACAGGGCGTGCCTACACCTTGATCACTGCCTCGGGCAAGGAGATCAAGGGGGTTACCGATGGGCAGGGGAAAACCGCAAAGATTGCTGCGCAGTCGGCTGAAAGCGTCACGCTGGTGCTTGAACCCCAATCTTCTCTTTTGATTGCGTGAGGCATGCATATGTCTGATCCGGCTCCGATAACCGCTCAGCTCACGGCCTCGGCCGACATGAAGTGTGCAGAAACGACGGTTGAGGATTTCCAGATCACCGATATCCCTGCGGTGATGCGCACGCTCGGCTGGGTGGAGGCTGCCCGGATCATGCAACGCTGGTTTGATGGCGAGGTTTTCGTCATGAGTCCGGAGGAGAAAAGGGGGCGATTGGCAGTAGACAGAATTACTCAAGAGAAACTGTTTGTTGATCTCGATTTTGATTGGTTATCGAGTGCTTCCTCGCACACTGGAGTTCTTGTTGATGAACTGCTAGGGAAACTATCCAGTGCTAGCCAATACAACGAGATTTTTGGACGTAAGAGAGGTGGGGTAGAGCAACTGACAAAAGGGCTTTTGCAGTTTATGCAGCGAATGCAAAACCTCAATATTTTGGATGTGGAGGGGCAGGATCTGATTGCCGGTTTTCATGACTATAGTCAATTGAATGCCATTGGGCTGGAGACTACTACACAGACAAATTTCAGGGAGATTTCTACAGGCCGACTCGACAAAGCCCTGAATCCGCTGGACGACGTTTATGGTGCGTTGGGTGGTTTTACCCTAAAGATTGCAATAACCAAGTTTTCCACGCTACCTAAAACCAAGGGAAGTGCGGCGTTATTGAAAATTCATGAAGTTGGTTGTTATGTGCGTGATACGTATGAGTTTTTGAATGCTGATGAAGATCAACTGTTAGGCTATTGGAACTCTCAAGGTGTTGTTAAGCCAGATCCTATTGAGTATCTGGCTGAGCCCGAATATGTTGTGCGTGGGTCGGTGCGTTATTTTAAAGTAACCAATGATAGCTTTAACTGTTATCGGGCGCAGCATCGCCGAGGAGGTGACCTATTTGTCTACTCCTGCGTGAAGAAGGTCCCAGTATCGATTCTCATCTATCTGTCGGATGCCGATTTTGGTGAGTTCTTGCATCGGACCCAAAGGGCGTAGCTTTCAATGAGAAAATTTATTGGCGTGGCGCGATCTATTTTGTTTGTGATCGTTGGGCTTTTACTGATGTTTCTGCTTGGGCTGAAGGTATATGGTTCTTGGATGGCTCAGCCATTAAAAAATATTGGAGCGATTCGGGGGATTGCTATATCTCCAAGTATGAGCCTGACTACAAGATGATCGGCCTGGCTGGCAGGGTGCTGGAGTTATTGAGTAGTCGGTATTTTTATCGTGTCTATACAAAAGATGATGAACTGCTTAGGACATCCGAATGGTTTTTCTGGATGAGGGAGGGAAATGAGCAGGTTGCCCCCGAGTTTTCTGGCGCTACTGCGCTGTACCCGGGAACTGAGGGTTGGGAGTACTGGACGGTTACAGCGTGTCGTTGAAGATTTTGGTATTCAGAGAGGGGTTTCATAGAGTGAGTCATGCTGAAAACTAAAAGAGGGTTAGTGGTTTTCATTGTTTCGGTAGTTGTGCTTCTACTGTTGCTCCCCCTAGGGCTCAAGTTAAGAGGTGCGTGGCTGGCTCAGCCCAGAGTGAAGGATTGGAACGAGTCGGGTAAATGCTACATAGCAACATATATCCCGGAATATCGATCGATGGGGCTGGTTGGGCGCGTTTTTGAATTGTTCAGTAGCAAGAATTTTTATCGGGTTTATACCAAGGAGGGGGAGATGCTTAGAACGTCGGAATGGTATTTATGGATGAGAGAAGGAAGTGAAAATATTGCTCCGGAATTTAATGGTGCTTCCGCGCTATATCCTGGGTCTGAGGGTTGGGAGGGGTGGACTGTCACGGAGTGTCGTTAAGCAGGAGTTTTGATTCGGGCGAGATTCTCTTGAAGTCGTAAGAAACGATAGAGGTTTGAAATGGCTTGCGCAAAGTATTTCAAGATCATGCTATGGACGCCCGTGTTCATGTTGCTAACCGCTTTTTTACTACTGAGTAATGCAGGTGATGATCTGACTCTTGAAAAAGTTGAGGGCTTTTTTTTGCTTTTCGGTTTGCCTGCTTACTGCGTGTTTGCGGTGTGGGCTACCAAGAAAATTAATAAAAAGACGGAGTTGCAAGTCGTCAGGCTTGTTTGGTGGGCTCCCGTTTTATTTTTTCCATTTTATGGAGGGGCGTGGCTGATTTCTGGTTTGGGCCATTTACTAGTTGGGGATGTTGCTGGTCTTGGGATGATGGTCTCGTGGATCGTGCTTTTACCCTATGAACTGATGTTGGGTTATTGCTTCGTGTTTTTAGTTGTTGCGGTTTACAAAGTAGTTGTGGAGTAGAAGAACTTGATTCGGGCAGCTGCATGCGGGGTGGTTTATTGAGTATTGCCGCAATAGTTCTGCGTGCAGCCCTGGAACAAGTGTTTGCAACCCTAACAACGAGTACTCAAACAGAGCCCTGAACTAAGAAGTTTCCATTGTTCGCCCATTTCACTCACCCCAGGCAGGTACGCCATGTCCTTCAACCACTACTACCAAAGCGAACTGACCGCTCTGCGCCAGTTGGGTCGGCGTTTCGCCGAGCGTAGTCCGGCGCTGGCTCCGTTTCTCGGGCAGGCCGGGCGGGACCCGGATGTGGAACGGCTGCTGGAAGGCTTTGCCTTTCTCACCGGGCGTCTGCGGCAGAAGCTCGATGACGAGCTGCCGGAGCTCAGCCATTCGTTGATGCATCTGCTGTGGCCCAACTACATGCGGCCGTTGCCGGCGTTCAGCATCCTGCAGTTCGACCCATTGCAGTGCTCGGGGCCGGCGGTGGCAGTGGCCCGGGACACTCCCGTGGAAAGCCAGCCGGTCAACGAGGTGCGCTGTCGTTTTCGCACCTGCTACCCCACCGAGGTGCTGCCCCTGGACCTGACCGGCTTGACCTATTCGGTGAAGGGCGACGGCGCCTTGCTCAGCCTGCGCCTGGAGATGAGCTGTGACGGTCATGTCGGTGAGCTTGCGCTCAGCCGCTTGCGCTTGCACCTGGCCGGTGAGCGCTACATCAGCCAGATGCTCTACCTGAGCCTGCTGCGCAACCTGGACAGTATCGAGCTGGTGCCGTTGCAGGCAGGCGGCGCGCCGTTGCAGGGTGCCAATGGCGATCCGCTGTCGTTCAAGATTCCCGGCAATCAGGTGCAGCCGGTGGGATTTGCCGAAGAGCAAGCGCTGATCCCATACCCGCTGAACACCTTCCGTGGCTACCGCTATCTGCAGGAGTATTTCTCCTTCCAGGACAAGTTCCTGTTCGTCGACCTGGATGGCCTGCAGGTGCTGCGTTCGTTGCCCGAAGACCGCCTCAAGCAGGTGCGCGGGCTGGAGCTGCGTTTCGATATCCGCAAGAGCGGCATCCAGCGCCTGCGGCCGACCCTGGATAACGTCAAGCTGTACTGCACCCCCATCGTCAACCTGTTCAAGCACGACGCGCTGCCGATCCGCCTCGACGGCAAGCAGGACGAATACCTGTTGCTGCCGGCCGAATACGACCTGGAGAACTGCGGCGTGTTCTCGGTGGATTCGGTCACCGGCTGGGCCCCGGGCGGGGTCGGCTACCAGGACTATGTCGCGTTCGAATCCTTCGAGCACGACCCCAGTTTCGACGTGCCCCAGAGCCGTCCGCACTACAGCATCCGCCAGCGTTCATCGTTGCTGCACGATGGCCTGGACACCTACCTGAGTTTCGCCATCCGCCACACCGAGGCCCAGGAAACCCTGTCCATCGAGCTGACCTGCACCAACCAGAACCTGCCCCGGCAGCTCAAGCTCGGGGACATCAACCTGTCGTGCGAGGCAACGCCGGACTTCCTCAGGTTTCGCAATATCACCGCGGCCACGTCCAGTTTCGCGCCGCCGCTCAATCGCGATTTCCTGTGGAAGCTGATCAGCAACATGTCCCTCAACTACCTGTCCCTGGCCAACGTCGATGCGCTCAAGGTGATTCTCGAAACCTACGACCTGCCGCGCTATTACGACCAGCACGCCGAACGGGTCAGCAAACGTTTGCTGGGGGGGCTCAAGTCGATCCGTCACGAACACGTCGATCGCCTGCACCGTGGCCTGCCGCTGCGGGGCCTGCGCACTGAGCTGACCATCGACCCGCAAGGCTATATCGGTGAAGGCGACCTGTTCATCTTCGCTTCCGTGCTCAACGAGTTTTTCGCGCTTTACGCCAGCCTCAATTCGTACCACGAGCTGCGGGTAAACAGTACACAAGGAGAGGTGTACCAATGGACGCCACGTATGGGGTTGCAGCCCCTGCTTTAAGCGAGCTGTCCCGAGGCATACGGGAGTACTCGCTGTTCCAGGCGGTGATGCTGGTGGTCGATCGACTGCGCGACGCTCACCCACAGATGAACGACGACGAGCTCTACGATCAGCTGGAGTTCCAGGCCAACCCGAGCCTGGGATTTCCCGGCAGCGACGTCGATCGCGTGGAGTTCTTTGAAGAGCACGGACTCTTGCATGCGCGCCTGCGCCTGAACCTGATCGGCCTGTTCGGCTCCGGTTCGCCGCTGCCGGCGTTCTATGGCGAGCAGGCCCTGGGCGACACCGAGGAGGGCAACCCGACCCGGCATTTCCTCGATCTGTTCCACCATCGCCTGCAACGACTGATGCTGCCGATCTGGCGCAAGTACCGCTATCGCGCGAGCTTCTCCAGCGGCGCCCTGGACCCGTTTTCCAGCCAGTTGTTCGCCTTGATCGGCCTGGGCGGCGAGGAGATCCGCCAGGCCCGGGAACTGAACTGGAAACGCTTGCTGCCCTACCTCGGCCTGCTCAGCCTGCGGGCCCACTCGGCGGCGCTGATCGAGGCGGTGCTGCGTTACTACTTCAAGCATGCGCAGCTGGTGATCGAGCAATGCATCGAGCGCCGGGTGCAGATCCTCGACGAGCAGCGCAACCGCCTGGGCCTGGGCAACAGCGTGCTCGGCGAGGACCTGGTGCTGGGGGAGCGGGTTCGCGATCGCAGCGGTAAGTTCCGCATCCACATCCGCGAGCTCGACTGGCAGCGCTTCCATGAATTCCTGCCGATCGGCTTCGGCTATCAACCGCTCTGCGCCCTGGTGCGCTTCACCTTGCGCGACCCGTTGGACTACGACATTCGCCTGGTACTGCGCCAGGAAGAAATCCGTGAACTGTGCATCGGCGAGCAGAACGCTTGCCGCCTGGGCTGGACCAGCTGGCTGGGACGGGAGCGCGCCGATGGCGTGGTGACCCTGGGCAGCCTCTCTCATTAAGGACGAGACCGATGATCAACGTCGATTTGCCACAACTGATCCAGGCACTGGATGCCGAAACCCGTCGCGACCTGGAGCGCTGCGCCGAGCGTTGCGTGGCCCGTGGCGGCAGCAAGATCCTGGTGGAAGATCTGCTGCTGGAGCTGCTGGAGCGGCCCCAAGGGCTGCTGGCCCGGGCCCTGCAGGATGCCGGGATCGAGGCCGCCGAGCTGGTGGCGGTGCTGCAACCCGGGATCGAGCACAGCGCCTCGCGCAACCCGGTGTTTGCGCCGGAACTGGTGCAGTGGCTGCAGGACGCCTTGCTGGTGGCCAGCCTGGAACTGGGGCAGACCCAGGTGCAGCAGGCGGCGTTGCTCCTGGCCCTGCTGCGCAACCCGCTGCGCTACGCCGGCAGTCGCTACCAGCCGCTGCTGGCGCGGCTGAACAGCCAGCGCCTGAAAGACTTCGCCCTGGCCCAGCAGGCTGATCCCGCGGCCCCGGGCCAGCCGGCGGCCGGCGGCGAATCGCTGTTGCAGCGCTTCACCCACAACCTCACCCAGCAGGCCCGGGACGGCAAGCTCGACCCGGTGCTGTGCCGCGATGAGGCGCTGCGCCAGATGGTGGATATCCTCGCCCGGCGGCGCAAGAACAACCCGATCATTGTCGGCGAAGCCGGGGTCGGCAAGACCGCGGTGGTGGAGGAACTGGCGTCGCGGATTGCCGCCGGTGAAGTGCCCCAGGCGTTGCAGGGTGTCGAGTTGCTGGTCCTGGACATGGGCCTGCTGCAGGCCGGGGCCAGCGTCAAGGGCGAGTTCGAGCGCCGGCTCAAAGGGGTGATCGACGAGGTCAAGGCCGCGCCGCGGCCGATCATCATGTTCATCGACGAGGCCCATACCCTGATCGGGGCCGGTGGCAACGCCGGCGGTGGCGACGCTGCCAACCTGCTCAAGCCGGCCCTGGCCCGAGGCGAGCTGCGGACCATCGCCGCCACCACCTGGAGCGAGTACAAGAAATACTTCGAGAAGGACCCGGCCCTGGCCCGGCGTTTCCAGCCGGTGCAGTTGCATGAGCCCAGTGTCGACGAGGCAGTGACCATCCTGCGCGGCCTGGCCCCGGTCTATGAACAGAGCCACGGCATTTACCTGCGCGACGACGCGGTGGTGGCGGCGGCGCAGTTGTCGGCACGCTACTTGGCGGGCCGCCAGTTGCCGGACAAGGCGGTGGATGTACTGGACACCGCCTGTGCCCGGGTGCGCATCAGCCTGGCGGCGGCGCCGCAGAGCCTGGAACGGCTGCGGGCCGAGCTGGCCGAAGGCGGGCGCCAGTGCCAGGCCCAGCGGCGCGATGCCGAGGCCGGGCTGAGTATCGATCAGCCGGCCCTGGCCCAGCTGCAACAGCGCCTGATCGAGGCCGAGCAGGAGCGGCAGGCCTTGGAGCAACGCTGGCTCGAACAGCGCCGGCTGGCCGAGCGCCTGCTGGTCCTGCGCCAGGAACTGGCCCAGGCCCGCGCCGCCGCGAGCGCCAGCCCCCAGGACCCGGAGCAGGGCCGGCCAACCGTGGATCTGGATGCCCTGCAGGCAGAACTGGAGGCGGTCCACGGCCTGTTGAGCAGTGCTCAAGCCGCAGAGCGCCTGGTCAGCTTTGAAGTGTGTCCACGGCTGGTGGCCGAAGTCATCAGCGCCTGGACCGGTGTGCCCCTGGAGCAACTGGCCCGGGAGCACAACGCCCGGGTGGCCAGTTTCGCCGACGATCTGCGAGCGCGGATCCGCGGCCAGGAACAGGCGGTGCAGGCCCTCGACCGTTCCATGCGCGCCGTCGCCGCGGGCTTGAACAAGCCCGACGCGCCGGTGGGGGTGTTCCTGCTGGTGGGCCCCAGCGGTGTCGGCAAGACCGAGACTGCCCTGGCCCTGGCGGACCTGCTGTACGGCGGCGAGCGCTTCCTGACCACCATCAACATGTCCGAATTCCAGGAGAAACACAGCGTCTCGCGGCTGATCGGCTCGCCGCCCGGCTACATCGGTTATGGCGAGGGCGGCATGCTCACCGAAGCGGTGCGGCAGAAGCCCTATTCGGTGGTGCTGCTGGACGAGGTGGAGAAGGCCGATCCGGACGTGCTCAACCTGTTCTACCAGATCTTCGACAAGGGCCTGGCCAACGATGGCGAGGGGCGCGCGATCGACTTTCGCAACACCCTGATCCTGATGACCTCGAACCTTGCCAGCGAACGCATCGACGCCCTGTGCCAGGGCCCGCAGCGCCCCAGCACCGAGGATCTGGAGCGGGCGATCCGTCCGCTGCTCAGCGCCCACTTCAAGCCGGCGCTGCTGGCCCGCATGCGCGTGGTGCCGTTCTACCCGGTGGACGCTCCGGTGCTGCGGGAGCTGATCGAGATCAAGCTGCAGCGCCTGGGCCGGCGCCTGGCGCGCCGGCAACTGCAGTTCAGTCATTGCCAGGAACTGGTGACGCAACTGGCCCGGCGCTGCGGGCAGAGCGACAGCGGTGCGCGGCTGATCGACCACTTGCTGGAGGCGCACCTGCTGCCCCGGGTCGCCGATCGCCTGCTGCAGGCCATGGCCAGCGGCGAGACCCTTGGGCAGGTGTACGCCACGGTGGATGCAGATGGCGGCGTGGTCTGCGAGTTTGCTTGAGGACACCCGAATGTTTACCCAGATTGCCCAACCACTGGCCTACGCCGAATCCCTGCTGGGGATGTACTGCGACCTGGCCCGCAGCGGCGACGAGGCCAGTCTGCTGGCGGACTTCGTGGCGGCCGTCGCCCGGCTCAGTGGTTGCCAGTTGACCCAGCTGTATCTGCTGGACGCCACCCATACCCGCCTGGAGCTTTGCGCCGAGTGTCTGAGCGATGCCGCGCGACCGCGACCGGTGGCCGAGCTGCCGGCGGACTACAACGGCGAACAGCTGTTGCAGTTCGCGCTGTGCCAGGACCGCGTGCTGTTCCTCGCCGACCTGGGCTGCGGCCTGTACCAGACCGACTTCCTGCCGGAGGCGGGCGGTGCCTGGCGTTCGCTGCTGTGCGTGCCTCTGGCCAACCCCCAGGGCGCGGTGCAAGGGCTGCTGCTGTGTGCCAGCCGCGGGCCTGCCCGGTTACAGGGGTTCGCCGGTTCGTTGCGCCTGTCGGGCAGTTTCCTGCTGGCCCAGCGCAGCCTGCGGCAACACTGGCGGCACGCGCTGGCAACGCCGCCGGTCGAGGCCGAGGCGCCGCGCCGCGTCGGCGACTACGGGCTGATTGGCAGCAGCCCGGCCATGCGCCAGACCTGCCAGCTGATCAGCAAGGTGCTGCACAGCCCTTACACGGTGCTGCTCCAGGGCGAAACCGGCACCGGCAAGGAGGTGGTGGCGCGGGCCATCCACGATTACGGACCGCGCCGCTTGCAGCCCTTCATCGTGCAGAACTGCGCGGCCTTGCCCGAGCATTTGCTGGAGAGCGAATTGTTCGGCTACCGCAAAGGCGCGTTCACCGGTGCCGACAGCGATCGCATCGGCCTGTTCGAGGCGGCGCAGGGCGGCACGCTGCTGCTGGATGAAATCGGCGACATGCCGCTGGTGCTGCAGGCCAAGTTGTTGCGGGTGTTGCAGGAAAGCGAAATCCGCCCCCTGGGCAGCACCGAGCCGCGCCAGATCGATGTGCGCATCATCGCCGCCACGCACCGCGACTTGCCGACCCTGGTCAGCAGCGGCGAGTTTCGCGAAGACCTCTATTACCGCCTTGGCCAGTTCCCCATCGAACTGCCGCCCCTGCGCCAGCGCGCCGGGGATGTGGCGCAACTGGCGCGCTATTTCTGCGACAAGACCTGCGCCTTCCTCCAGCGCGAAGCATTGCAGTGGTCCGACTCGGCGTTGCAACTGCTTGGCGGCTACGCCTTTCCCGGCAACGTGCGCGAGCTCAAGGGCCTGGTCGAACGGGCGGTACTGCTGTGCGAAGGCCGCGAACTGCTGCCCGAGCACTTGCTGCTGCAACGCCCGGCGCCGGACGACTCGCCGAGCCTGAACCTGCGGCTGCGCATGGAACAGGTCGAGCGCGGCCTGTTGCTGGAGTGCCTGCACAAGCACGGCGGCAATCGCACCCACGCCGCCCGCGAGTTGGGCATGTCGCGGCGTGCCCTGCATTACCGCCTGGCGCGCTTGCAGATCCAGCCGCTGGAACCCGAGGCGTCCTGCTCATGAGCGCGCTGTGGCGGTGTTTGTCACTGACCGGCGGCGCCCGATCCCTTCGGCGCCGTGCCCCTTACCTTGATTCGGAGAACTGCTGATGTCCGTTCGTTCCTGGCCTCTTGTCCTGCTGTTGCTGGTGGTTTTCGGCCACCTGGGCGGTTGCAGCGGCAATTACAAATTCAATGACCCCAGCTACCGCCCGCTCGGAGACCCGCAGACGGTCAACCGCGGCAAGTGAGCGCAAGGAGCAGCACCATGGAACTGGTTTTTGAAATGCTCGACAGCCCTCAGCACCTGCCTGCCGCAAGTGCCAGCAAGACCTTCGGCCAGGACGGGGGGCGGATCGGCCGCGGCGCCGATTGCCACTGGGTGATTCCCGATCGCCAGCGGCATCTGTCCAATCACCACGCGCAGGTCAGCTATCGGGACGGGGCGTTCTTCCTCACCGATACCAGCAGCAACGGCATCGTCCTCAAGGACAGCGGCGCGCGCCTGCCCAAGGGCACGCCGCTGCGCATCGAGCAGGGCAGCACCTATGTGCTGGGGGGCTTCGTGATGCGCGCGCGGCTGTTGCCGGCGAGCGTGCCCCTGGCGCTGGACGTCGGCCGGCCACTGGCCGCGGGCAGCATCATTCCCGATGACGCCTTTCTCGATCCGGACCCGCTCAAGGTCCTGGCCATGGAGGAGCAGGGCGAGCTGACGGACGATCCTCTGGCGCTGCTCGACAGCCCGCCCCAGGCCCTGGAGCCCTTCGCCGACTATGCGCGGATCGACACCGAGCACCTGCGGGTGCCCGAACTGGTGGCGCCCGCGCCGCTCCCGCCAGCCAGCCCGGCGGCGCCGCTCCAGAGCCCTGGCGAGCCATTCTGGGAACGGTTTGCCGAAGCCCTGGGCGTTGAACTCAAGGACCTCGATCCGGCGGCCCGGGAAGCGCTGGCGATCAAGACGGCGAGCCTGCTCAGGCAGAGTGTCGCCGGCCTGCAGCAGAGCCTGCGCACCCGCAGCGAACTGAAGAACGAACTGCGCCTGGGCCAGACCCAGGTGCAGAGCGTTGGCAAGAACCCGCTGCGCTTTGCCCCGGACGCCAGCGAAGCCCTGGAGCGGCTGCTGCTGGACGACAAGCCCGGGCAGTTGACCGGGCCCCAGGCCATTGCCCGGGCCTTCGCCGATTTGCAGGCGCATCAGGTGGCCTTGCTCGCCGCCAGCCGGGCAGCGCTGCGCAGCACCCTGGAGCACTTTTCGCCGCAGCAGCTGACCCTGCGCTTCGAGCGCGACGGCAAGCGCCCCTGGCTGGCCAGCGCCGGGCGTCACTGGCGGGCCTACACCCGTTACCACCAGCACCTGCGCCTGGACGACGACTGGAGCGAACGCCTGCTGGCCCGGGACTTTGCCCAGGCCTACGAGGAGCAGCACCGGCTGATTTGCACCCTCAACACCCACGCCCACCAAGGATGATCCCCATGCTTCGCTGCAAGGTTTTATGGATGCGCGCCGCGACCCTGCTGGCGCTGTCGCTACTCGGCGCCTGCGCCTCGATGTCGCCGTATTCGAGCCTGACCAAGCTCGACCTCAGGCTCAGCGCCAGCGACCAGTTGAACCCCGACCTCAACGGCCGACCATCACCCATCGTGGTGCGACTGCTGGAGCTCAAGCACCCGGTGGCCTTTGAGAACGCCGATTTCTTCAGCCTCTACGAACGGGCCAAGGAGTCCCTGGCCCCGGACCTGGTGGCCAGCGAAGAGCTGGAACTGCGGCCCGGGCAGAGCCTGGAGCTCAAGCTCAGCGTCGACCGTGACAGCCGCTATGTCGGGGTACTGGCGGCCTATCGCGACCTGCCGGAAACCCGCTGGCGCTATGTGATTCCGATCACCGCGCTGGAGGTCACCCGCAGTGAACTGATCCTCGACCAGGCGGGCATTCGCAACCCTCTGCAACCTCTGGCCCGGGCGGATGAATAGCCATGAACGAACATAAAGTCATCTGGCAGGAAGGCATGTTGCTGCGGCCCCAGCACTTTCAGCACAACGACCGCTACTTCGATCATCAGCTCAAGACCCGCACCCAGTTGCTGGGCAGCTACACCTGGGGCTTTCTCGGCCTGGAGATCGACCTGCAATACCTGAACATGGGCAAGCTGGTGATCAGCCGGGCCTCGGGGATCCTGCCGGACGGCAGTCTGTTCGCCCTGGGGGAGAGCAGCGAGCCCCTGGCCCTGGACGTGCCGGCCAACACCGGCAAGACCGCGGTGTACCTGGCGCTGCCCCTGGTCACCGGCAATCACATCGAGGCCCGGCGCGCCGAGCAGTCCGATGTGCTGGCGCGCTACATCACCTACGAAGCGCAGATCGCCGACTCCAATGCCGACGACGACTCCAGCAGCCAGATCAGTTGCGGGCGACCGGACTTTCGCCTGTTGCTGGGCGAGCAGCAGAGCGACCAGGCCTACGTCAAGCTCAAGGTCTGCGAGGTGCAGGGCAGCAACGCCGAAGGGGTGATCAGCCTCGATGAGGAGTTCTTCCCGACCTTCATCCAGACCCACGCCTCGCCTTACCTGCTGTCTTGCCTCAAGGAGGTGATCAGCATGCTCGCCCACCGCGGCGACACCATTGCCGAGCGCATCCGCTCCAATGGCAAGGTCGGTGGCGCCGAGGTCGGCGATTTCATGATGCTGCAGTTGATCAACCGCGGCGAAGTGGTGCTGCGCCACTACCTGGATCTGGAGCAGGTGCACCCGGAGGAGCTGTACCGCACCTTGCTCGGCATGCTGGGCGACCTGTCGACCTTTTCCAGCGAGAGCAAGCGCCCGCGCCTGGACACGCGCTACCAGCACAGCGACCAGGGGGCGAGTTTCCGCAGCCTGATGGACGCCATTCGCCAGGTGCTGTCCATGGTCCTGGAGCAGCACGCCATGGAGCTGGCCCTGCAGGAGCGCCAGTACGGCATCCTGGTGGCGGCCCTGCACGATCACTCGCTGCTGGAGTCGGCCTCGTTCGTCCTGGCCGCCAGCGCCAACTGCGAGGCCGAAGAGTTGCGCCATCGCCTGCCGGCGCACCTCAAGGTCGGCCCGGTGGAGAACATCCGCCAGTTGGTCAACCTGCACCTGCCGGGGATCAAGGTCAAACCGCTGTCGGTGGCGCCGCGACAGATCCCGTTCCACTCCAGCAAGACCTATTTCATCCTCGAATTCAGCCCTCAGGAGCTGAGCCAACTGGAGCGCTCCGGGGGCTTTGCCTTCCACGTTTCCGGGGAGTTCTCCGAGCTTGAGCTGAAATTCTGGGCCATCAGGAACTGACTGCCATGACCAAGGACAGTGAATACCCGCAGGACGACAAGACCGTCCTCGTCGATCGCCACGAGCCCCACGCCGGCACTGGCCCGCTGACGGACGCCGCCGCGCCGCCGCGCATCGAGCAACTGGAGCAGCGGATGATCTACGCCGCGCGCCTGCAACCGGCCCAGGCCTTCAACGTCAGCCTCAACACCCTGGTGGCCGCGGCGTCCGAGCTGCTTTCGCAAGTGGTGCGGCTCAAGCACAGCGTGGTGCGCGAAGACCTGGACGCGCTCAACCAGCAACTGAGCGCCGCCATCCGGCGCTTCGAGGCCCGGGCGCTGCACGACGGCGCCGAGCCCGGCCAGGTGCGCAGCGCCCGTTATGTGCTGTGCACGGTGGCGGACGAGGCGGTGGTGAGCACCCCCTGGGGCAATGAAAGCCAGTGGTCGCAGATGAGCCTGCTGAGCAGCTTTCACAACGAGACGTTCGGCGGCGAAAAGGTCTTCCAGTTGCTGGAGCAACTGACCCGCAATCCGCTGCGCCACTTGCCGATGCTGGAGCTCATCTACCTGTGCCTGTCCCTGGGGTTCGAGGGCAAGTACCGGGTCGCGCCCCGCGGCATGCTCGAACTGGAAGGCATCCGCGATGCCCTGTACCGGCAGATCCGCCAGTTGCGCGGCGACGTGCCCCGGGAGCTGTCGCCGCAGTGGCAGGGCTTTGGCGATCAGCGCCCGGACCTGGTGCGGATCGTGCCCTGGTGGACGGTGGCGTTGTTCACCCTGGTGAGCCTGGCGGTGATGTATTCGGGGTTTGCCTGGGTTCTGGCGCAGCAGCGCGAGAGCGTGCTGCAACCTTATCGTCAGCTTGATTCGGCGGCCTCGGTCAACGCGCCGCAAGACGGGAAACTGTGATGAAGACTCTGTTGAAGAAAGTCGGCCTGTTCCTCGCCAGGACCTGGGTCTGGACCCTGCTACTGGTGTTGTTGATGGCGTTGCTGGTGTGGTTCGTCGGGCCCTTGCTGGCGGTGGACGACTACAGGTTCTGGGCCGGTACCACGGCGCGCCTCTTGAGCATCAGCGCACTGTGCCTGATCTGGGGCCTGGGCATGGTGTTCGCCAACTGGCGCGCCGGGGTGCGCAAGAGCGCCCTGGAGGACAGCGAGGAAGGCCGGCAAAGCCTGGAACGCGAACAACGCATGGATGACGAGGAGAAAGAACTGCGCAGTCGCTTCAAGGATGCGCTGCGTACCCTCAAGACCTCCAGCCTGTATCGCGGCCGCAGCGAGCGCTGGCGCCAGGACCTGCCCTGGTACCTGCTGCTCGGGCCCCAGGGCGGTGGCAAGACCAGCCTGCTGGATTTTTCCGGGCTGGAATTTCCCCTCAATCGCATCGACCGCAAACTGACCCGCGACACCCAGGGCAGCGTCCATTGCGACTGGTACTTCGCTGAACACGGGGTGCTGATCGATACGGCCGGGCGTTACCTGACCCAGCCCGATCCCGAGGCCGACAGCCACGCCTGGAGCACCTTGCTCGGCCTGCTGCGCAGCCGTCGGCGCAATCGGCCGCTCAATGGCGTGCTCCTGGCGCTGCCGGTGGAAGTGTTGCAGGGCGGCGACGAGCAGGCCCTGGAACTGTTGGCGCGCCAGGTGCGCAGTCGCCTGCAGGACGTGCGGCAAAAACTGCATGTGGAGGTGCCGGTGTACCTGGTGCTGAGCAAGGCCGACCAACTGCTGGGGTTCGACGAGTTCTTCGATCAGTTGAGCCGCGAAGAGAGCGAGCAGGTGCTGGGGGTCAGCTTCCGTCGCGAGCAGGACGGCACCGATGTGGCGGTACTGCGCGAGGAGTTCGAAGACCTGCTGCGGCGCCTCAACAGCCAGATGATCATGCGCATGCACCAGGAGCGCGACACCCAGCGTCGCGGGCGGATACTCGACTTTCCCCACCAGTTGGGACTGATCGGCGAGCGCCTGTGCCTGTTCGTCGACATGGCCTTCACCGGTAACCGCTACCAGCGCGCCAGCCTGTTGCGCGGCTTCTACCTCACCAGTGCGCCGCACCTGAGCCAGTCGCTGGACCCCGACACGGCCGGGATCGGCGCCAACCTGGGCCTGCCCAGCAGCCTGCTGCCGAACCTGCACAGCGGGCGCGCGCGATTCATTCATCACCTGCTCAGCCAGGTGATCTTCCCCGAAGCCGAACTGGCGGGCCTGGAGAAGGGCGAGCGCCGGCGCATCGACTGGGGCCAGCGTGCCCTCTATCTGGGGGCGCTGGGTTCCCTGGGCCTGTTCGGGCTGGTATGGGCCAGTGGTTTTTCCGCCAACCATGGCCGCCTGGAACAATTGCGCGAGCTGGCCCGGGAATGGACCCAGCAACGCGCCACCTTGAGTGCTCAAAGCGACGCCATGGCGGCGCTCAAGAGCCTGGACCTGAGTGAGCAGGCGACCCGGGTGTTCCCGCCCAAGGGCCAGGTGTCGCTGCATGAGCGCGCTGGCCTGTACCAGGGCGAGGCCAGCAACCCGGTGCTGCGCGCGGCCTATGAGCGCGAGCTGCAGGCCCAGTTGCTGCCACGGGTGGCGCAGCTGCTCGAAGGGCAGATCCGCAGCAACCTCAAGGACCGGGAGCGCCTGCTCAACAGCCTGCGCGCCTACCTGATGCTCAACCTCAAGGAGCGCCGCGATCCCAGTTGGCTGCGCGACTGGGTAGCGGCCGACTGGTCGCGGCGCTACCCCGGCAACAGCCCGGTGCAGAACGGCCTCAACCGGCACTTCGAGCGCCTGTTGCAGCAACCCTTCAGCTACCCGCTCAATGAGCCGCTGGTGGCCCAGGCCCGCCAGGTGCTGCGCAGCGAGTCGCTGGCCGACGTGATCTACCGGGTGCTGCGCGAGCAGGCCCGGAGCCTGCCGGACTATCGCCTGAGCCAGCACCTGGGGCCCCAGGGCCACTTGCTGCTGGGTGCCGACTATGTGATCCCGGGCTTCTACACCCAGCAGGGCTACCAGCAGTATTTCTCGGTCCAGGGCGCCAGCCTGGTGAGCGACATCCTCCAGGACAACTGGGTGCTGGGGGAGGGCAGCGACATCAGCGGCATGGACCTGCGCCAGCTGATGGTCAAGCTGGAGCAGCTGTACTTTCGCGACTACGCCAACCACTGGGGCGAGGCCGTTGGCCGGGTGGCCTTGCAGCCGATCAACGATGCCGGCGAAGGGGCCGAGCAAGTGGCCGGCCTGACCTCGGCCAACTCGCCGATCCTGCAACTGCTGGTGGAAGTGCGCGACAACACCCGTTTCCCGGTGTTGGCCGAGCCCGGCGATGAGCTGAGCGAGGCCGCTGACAAGCTGGTCGGTGGCGGCGCCCTGGGCAAGGTCGCGGCGGCGGCCGCGGGCAAGGCCAAGGACGGGTTGCTGAAAAAGCTCCCGGACACCGCGCGCAAATCCCTGCAAAGCCGCTTCGAGCCACTGCACCGCTTGCTCGACGACAACAACGGCCCCACCGCGGACCTGGCTCCGGCCCTGCAGGCGCTCAACGAACTGCAGCTGCAACTGGCGTTTCTGGCCCGCTCCGGCAACCCCGAACAGGCGGCCTTTGAAATGGCCAAGACCCGCATGAGCGGCCAGCGCGATGCCCTGAGCACCCTGCGCACCAGTTCCGGGCGCCTGCCGCGACCGGTCAGCGCCTGGTTCAACCTGCTGGCCGAAGACACCTGGCGCCTGGTGCTCAACGACGCCTACCACTACCTCAACCAGCGTTATCAGGGCGAGCTCTACGGCTTCTACGGCAAGGCCATCCACAAGCGCTACCCGTTCGATGCCCACAGCAGCAGCGAGGTGGCGATCGGCGACTTCCGCGAGTTCTTCAAGGCCCAGGGCCTGGCCGAGCGCTTCTTCGACACCTACCTGCGGCCCTTCGTGGTGGGCGATCCGGGCAATTACCGGCTGCGCAACGTCGACGGCTACAGCCTGCCGGTGTCCCGGGTCTACCTGGACCAGATGGCCGCGGCCCAGGTCATCCGCCAGAGCTTCTTCGCCGAGACCCCCGCCGAGCCCCAGGTGCAGTTCCGCCTGGAACCCTACACCCTGGACCCCAGTGTCAGCCGCGCCGAGTTCCGCTTCGGCAACCAGCAGTTCGAGTACCGCCACGGTCCGATCGTGCCCATGGCCTTCAAATGGCCCACCGATGCGGAAAACGGCCGCACCAGCCTGGTCCTGGAAAAACTCGCCGGGCGGCCCATCGGCATCGAGAAGAACAGCGGTCCCTGGTCACTGTTCCGCCTGTTCGACCTGATGCAGAACGAATACCTGAGCGGACGTGACGTGATGGTGATCAAGGCCGACCTGGGCGGACTGCGGGCCAACTACCTGCTGCACAGCCAGCGCACCCCCAACCCGTTCGACATGGGCGTGCTGCGCAGCTTCCGCCTGCCGGTGCAGCTCTGATGAACGTTGCCGGGGCCTGGCGCAGCGCGGCCCGTACCGACCCGGGCAAGGTGCGCCGGCGCAACGAGGACGCCTTTCTCGACTGTCCGGAGCGCGGCCTGTGGGTGGTGGCCGACGGCATGGGCGGGCACCAGGGCGGCGACATCGCCAGCCGGCTGATCGTCAGCAGCCTCGCCGAACTGCCGGTCGAGGACAGCTTCGAGGCCCGCCTAGCCAGCGTGCGCCAGTGCCTGCACTGGCTCAACCGGCGCCTGGGCCAGGAGCTGACGGTCACCGCCGGACGGCGCGACAGCATCATGGGCAGCACCGTGGTCGCGCTGTTGCTGCAGGGCGATCGCGCCGCCTGCATCTGGGCCGGTGACAGCCGCTGCTACCTGTGGCGCGAACAGCGTCTGTACCAGCTGTCGCGGGACCATTCGCTGATGCAGAAACTCATCGACGAGCAGCAGATGAGTGTCGAGCAGGCCCGCGCGCACCCGGCCGCCAACGCCCTGACCCGGGCGGTGGGCGGCAGCGAGCGCCTGAGCCTGGAAGTGCTGGAACTGCAGGTCTATCCCGACGACGTGTTCCTGCTGTGCAGCGACGGCCTGTACCAGGATCTGACCCGCAACGCCCTGTGCCGCGCCTTGAGCCTGGCGGCGCCGCAGGTGGCCTTGCAGCGTTTGTTCGAGGACGCCCTGGACGGCGAGGCGCGGGACAACCTGACCGCCGTGGTGGTGCGCCAATGAACCTGTCGCTGTTGCACCCGCATTCACCCTCGCCGGCGCCGGGCGAACTGACCCGGGTGGTCGCGGCGGCGGCAACGCAGCAGCGGCCGGTCAAGGGGCGCGGCAAGGGCTCCAAGGGCCGCGGCAAGGCCCGGGGCGGCGGCAAGCGGCGCTTGCCGACAGCGCCGGTGCTCAAGGTGCTCGATCCCCTGGGCGGGCTGCCCCGGCTGCTGGCCGGCCGCTACCGCCTGGAACGCTTGCTCGGTGCCGGCGGCATGGGCGTGGTGTACCGCGCCCGGGACCTGCTGCATGAACAGTTCGGCGACCCCGAACCCTATGTGGCGGTCAAGCTGCTCAGCGAAGCCTTCGCCGACGCGCCGGATGCCAGCGCCTTGCTCTACAGCGAGTTCGCCCTGACCCGGCGCCTGCACCATCGGCACATCGTGCGCATGCACGGCTTCGACGTGGACACCGGGCACGCCTGCGCCTTTATCACCATGGAACAACTGCGCGGCATGCCCCTGGACCAACTGCTCTGCCAGTGGCCCCTGGGTTTGCCCTGGGCGCAGGCGCGGGAGGTGATTCCGGCCTTGCTGGATGCACTTGCTTACTGCCATGGCCTCGGGGTGCTGCACGGCGACCTCAAGCCCGGCAACCTGATGCTCGGCGACGACGGCCTGCGCCTCTTCGACTTCGGCCTGAGCCGCGCCGCCCAGGGCCTGTTGCCGGGCCTGCCAGGGCTCAACCGCCAGCGTTTCGACGCCTGGACCCCCAGCTACGCCGCCCCGGAGCTGCTGGAAGGCGCGCCGCTGTCGGCGGCGGCCGATCTGTTCGCCGCCGCCTGCGTGATCCACGAGCTGGTCAGCGGCCAGCACCCTTATCGCCGCCTGCCCTCGACCCAGGCCCGGGAGCAGCAGCTGGACCTGCAACTGCAACGCCCGCGCCAATTGCCGGGGCACTGCTGGCCGGCGCTGCGCACGGCCCTGGCGCTGAATGCCGCGGAGCGGGCCATCGGCGTCGAGGAACTGCGGGATGCCTTTGTCCCCAGGGGCAGCTGGCTGGGCGGCTGGTTGCAGCGGCGTGAACCATGAACAGCGAACAAGGAGCAGCACATGTTCAACTCGGCCAGTGAAACCCACTTCAGCCTGAGCGTCGAAGACTTTGCCAATGACTTGCAGGTGCTCGGATTCAAGGGCACCGAAGGCATCAGCCAGCCCTTTCGCTTCGACCTGCAACTGGTCAGCGACAACCCGGCCCTGGACCTGGAAGGGCTGCTGCACAAACAGGCCTTTCTCGCCTTCGACCCCCAGGGCCATGGCATTCATGGCCAGATCCGCCGCGTGGCCCAGGGCGATTCCGGCAAGCGCCTGACCCATTACCAGCTGTCCCTGGTGCCGCGTCTGGATTACCTGCGCCACCGCAGCAACCAGCGAATCTTCCAGCAGCTCTCGGCGCCGGCCATCATCGCCGCGATTCTCGAAGAGCACGGCATCCTCGCCGATGCCTATCGGTTCCAGATCGAGCATCCATGCCCGGAACGCGACTACTGCGTGCAGTACGACGAGAGCGACCTGCACTTCATCCAGCGCCTGTGCGAAGAAGAAGGCCTGCACTACCACTTCCAGCACAGCCGTGGCGGCCACCTGCTGGTGTTTGCCGACAACCAGACCGCGTTCCCCAAGCTCGGCCGGCCCACTGCCTACGTGCGCGGCAGCGGGCTGGTGGCCGACGCGCCGGTGATCAAGGGCTTCGAAGTCCGTTTGGCGTCGCGCACCAGTCGCACCAGCCGCCGCGATTACGACTTCGAGAAACCGCGCCTGCAACTGGAGGCCGCCTACCGGCCCGAGGCCCGGAGTCCGCAACCGGACCTGGAAGACTATGACTACCCCGGACGCTTCACTGACCGCCAGCGTGGCAAGTTGCTCAGCCAGCGCGCCCTGGAGCGCCACCGCGCCGACTATCGGCAGGCCGAGGGCTGGGGCGATGAACCACGGCTGGTCAGCGGGCATTTCCTGCAATTGTCCGAGCACCCGCGCAGGCAATGGAACGACCTCTGGCTGCTGACCCAGGTGACCCACGAAGGCAAGCAGCCCCAGGTGCTGGAAGAGTCCATTACCAGCGATACCCGGGCCGAGGACGGTTTCCAGCAGGGCTACCGCAACCGCTTTCTGGCCACCCCCTGGGACGTGTTCTACCGCGCGCCGCTCAAGCACCCCAAGCCCCGGGTGCTGGGCAGCCAGACCGCGGTAGTCACCGGCCCGGCCGGGGAGGAGATCCACTGCGATCAGTACGGCCGGGTCAAGGTGCAGTTTCATTGGGACCGCGAGGGCCAGGGCGACGACAAGAGCAGTTGCTGGCTGCGGGTGGCTTCCGGCTGGGCCGGCGACCGCTACGGCGCCCTGGTCATCCCGCGCATCGGCATGGAAGTGCTGGTCAGCTTTCTCGAAGGCGACCCCGACCAGCCCCTGGTCAGCGGCTGCCTGTACCACAAGGAACACGAGGTGCCCTACGCGCTGCCCGCGCACAAGACCCGCAGCGTATTCAAGAGCCTGAGCTCGCCGGGCGGCGGCGGTTTCAACGAACTGCGCATCGAAGACAAAAAGGGCGCCGAACAGATCTTCGTCCACGCCCAGCGCGACTGGGATGAAAACATCCAGCACGACCAGAAGATCCTTGTTGGCAACGAGCGCCACGACACGGTCGAGCACCACGTCTACAGCGAATTCAAGGCCGAGGAACACCGCACCACCCACGGCGCGCGCAAGACCGAAATCCGCGCCGACGACCACCTCACCGTGGCCGACACCCAGCACATCAAGCTCGGCGTGGCGCAACTGACCCAGGCCGGGCAGGAAATCCATCTCAAGGCCGGGGACAAGATCGTCATCGAAGCCGCGCTGGAAATGACCCTCAAGGCTGGCGGCAGCTTTATCAAGCTCGACCCGGGCGGCGTGACCATCGTCGGGCCACTGGTGAAACAGAACGCCGGCGGTTCCCCGGGTAGCGGCAGCGGGATCGCCATCAAGGCGCCGCTGCAGCCGGGGGCGGCGGATCGGGATCTACCGGGCGCCTTGCCCCAGGTCGCCGCGCCCAACCCGCCGTTGCCAGTGTGCAAGCAGTGCCTGGCCCGGGCCAAGGCCAACAACCAGGCGCTGGAAGCGCGCTAGAGGAGCCCGCCATGTATACGAGCAACCCGCTGTGGCACGAGCTGCTGTGGCAACAGGTGCAGCGGCTGGAGCACGAGCACCTCGACCTGCTGATCGACGCCACCGGCCTTGACTACCCGCTGCTGCAAGAACTGGCGACCCTGGCCGACGCTCCGCCTCTGGCCAAGCTGTTCGATAGCACCCCGGAAGCCGCCATCGCCGATGCCGGGCCATTGCTGCTGCGGCTGAAGCTGCGTCATCAAACCTGGCTGAAGACCTTTCTCGGCACCGTCGACTGCACCCAGCACGTACTGGCGCTGCTCAGCCCCTGGCCCTTCGAGGCCCTGGCCGCCCACCTGAGCCGCTGCACCCAGGCGCAGTGGAACCAGGGCCGCGAACAAGGGGTGCTGCGCTACTACGACCCGCGCCTGTTCCTGCCGGTGAGCGAAGCCCTGACCCCGGCCCAGGGCCGCGTCCTGCATGGCCCGGTGATTGCCTGGCACTGGCTCGACCGCGACCACCGGGCACAGCAGTTGCTGGGGCACTACTCCCGACACAGCGACGCCCCAACGGCGGACGGCTTCCTGTTCGACCCCGCGCAGGTCGCCAGCCTGAAGGCCTGGGCCGACGCCGACTGGCACCGCCGCGAGCACAGCGCCACCCCGCAGCACTACGGCCTGAACCGCGAGGAAGGCCTGATGCGCCACCTGTTCCACAGCCAGATGGCGGCCTGCCAGCAAGGGCTGCAAGCACCCGGAGAACGACAGGCGTTTATTCGCCAATGGTTGTTGGATAACTCGCCGTTCGTGGTGGATGAGTAGGGGAGGGAGATGCCATGAAGTGGATGTGTAAAACGCGGAGCTGGAAGACCGCAGTGTCATTGGCCGGGTGGTTGAGTGCCGTGTTGCTGGTCACAGCCTGTCGGAGCCAGTCGCCGATGCTGAGCGCCCCGGTGACGGGGTACAACCATACTTCGGCGGCGATCAATCGGTTTTCGGTTAATGGGGCGGGCGGGCCGAACTTAGGGCCGCATCAGGGCGGAGGAAAGCAAAGTTGTTGTGGTGTTGTTCCTCGGCATTGGGTTCCAGGATTGAGAGCTGTTGTTGAGTGGGAAAAAGATCCGGATCCAGATGGGTATATTAAACGAGGTAAATATGGGCAGCTTGATGTTGAAGACTATAAGCGTCATGCAGCTAACTACTCTAGGCATAAAGTTGTTGTGGATATTCCTCGGTACGATAGTCCAGGTGTATTAAAAGTTCATTTTTTACCTTGCGATCAGGTTCGTGTTACTGCTGCTGGAACGTCTCCAGGCTACCCTGGTTATCCTTACAACTATCCAATGGAAATGGAGGAGCCTGAAGTATGTCCGGGCTAATTATGGAAAAGTTTTTTGCGAGCGGTTTATTTGGTGTCTTAAGTGTTGCTCGTGGATGCTTGTTGGTCGCCGGTCTGTTGGCTGCAAGCGCTTGTCAGTCTGAGTCGAAGATGTTGTCTGCTCCAGTGACTGGGTATAACCATACTTCGGCGGCGATCAATCGGTTTTCGGTGAATGGGGCTGGTGGGCCAAACTTAGGGCCGCATCAAGGCGGAGGAAAGCAAAGTTGTTGTGGTGTTGTTCCTCGGCATTGGGTTCCAGGGTTGAGAGCTGTTGTTGAATGGGAAAAAGATCCTGATCCATATTCTTATGGGAAATGGCCAGAGCGACCATATTCTGATGCTTGGAATAAGCGAATGGAAAGGGAGAAACAGCAGTATTCGCGTCACAAAGCTATTGTGGAAATTCCTAGGTACTCCGTGGCTGGAACATTGAAAGTTCATTTTTTGCCGTGCAACCAGGTACGTGTTTCTGCAGACAATATCAAGGTGACGGATCCACGTTATCTTTACAACTATCCAATGGAAATGGAGGAGCCTGAAGTATGTCCGGGCTAATTATGGAAAAGTTTTTTGCGAGCGGTCTATTTGGTGTCTTGAATATTGCTCGTGTGTGCTTGTTGGCCGCCGGTGTTTTGACTGCAAGCGCTTGCCAGTCTGAGTCGAAGATGTTGTCGGCACCGGTGACAGGCTATAACCATACATCGGCCGCGATTAATCGGTTTTCGGTGAATGGGGCGGGTGGGCCGAATTTGGGACCGCATCAGGGTGGTGGTAGTGAAGTTTGCTGTGGTGTTGTTCCTCGTCATTGGGTTCCAGGATTAAGAGCTATTGTTGAATGGGAAAAAGATCCCGATCCATATTCTTATGGGAAATGGCCAGAGCGCCCATATTCTGACGCTTGGAATAAGCGTATGGCAGAACATAAAAAAAACTACTCACGTCACAAGGCGACTGTGGAGGTTCCCCAGTATTCCACTGTTGGATCTTTGAAAGTCCATTTTTTGCCGTGTGATCAAGTTCGTGTTTCTGTCGATAATCTGCGGAGGGATGATCCTGATTATCCTTACAAATATCCAATGGTTATGGAGGAGCCTGAAGTATGTTAGGGCTAATTATGAAAAGCTATTTAGCGAGTGGTTACTTTGGGTTTTTGAATGTTGTTCGTGTGTGCTCATTGGCCGCCGGAGTGTTGACTGCAAGCGCTTGTCAGTCTGAGTCGAAGATGTTGTCGGCTCCAGTGACGGGGTATAACCATACTTCGGCGGCGATTAATAGGTTTTCGGTGAATGGGGCGGGTGGGCCGAACTTGGGGCCACATGAAGGTGGTGGTAGCGAAGTTTGCTGTGGCGTTGTTCCTCGTTATTGGGTTCCAGGATTGAGAGCTGTTGTTGAGTGGGAAAAAGATCCGGATCCTGATGGGTACATTAAACGAGATCAGTATGGCCAATTTGATGACGTGGATTATGAACGTCATGCAGCTAACTACTCTAGGCATAAAGCTGTTGTAGATATTCCTCGGTACGATACCGTAGGAGTTTTGAAAGTGCATTTTTTACCTTGTGATCAAGTGCGTGTTTCTGCTGAAAACATTAGGAGGGATGATCCAGGTTATTCTTATAACTATCCGCTGACTATGGAGGAGCCAAAGGTATGTCTGAAATAATAAAGAATGATAAAAAAAATCATTCTGCTAATACGTTGATTGCTCCGGATTTTCCTTTGGCTGGGCTTTTACCTGCAGATCCTAAACGTCTCTCGGAAAATATCAGTCGACAAAGACGTGATGAAGACGAATTCAGTGAGCAGCAGCGTAAATTTTCTGAGGTCAGGGGCGATTCATACAGTGGAACACCTTGCTGTAAGACTTTGCATATCACATTGGTGTTTGATGGGACAAACAATAATGATGAGGCTGATAGTGCTTCGAATCCTTCTTCATGTAGCAATATGGCTCGGCTTTATCATGCGAGTCTAGGATCGGATGATACTACTCGGGAGAATGGCTATTTCAGGTATTACAGTCCAGGTGTGGGTACGGTTTTTCCTGATATTAAGGAAATGGTACCCAGTAATTGGGGGTTGATAGCTGCCAGTGGTGGTGAAAATCGAATCAACTGGGGCCTTACTCGACTGATAGCAGCGTTAAAGGGGGGAATTCCGAGACAAAAACTTCTTTCAGTGACCGAAACCCAGTCTCTGGTGGAGGACATGGCTACTTGTTGGTATGGCAACGTGGCAACTTTAGGTCTACTGGAAAATGGCGAAAAAAAACGTGAAGCCGCCATGCGTCCCTATATAGATGACCTGGAAAAGGTGCTACAGCAGCGACGAGATACAGGCGAGAAACCCCATATCTTGGCCATGCGCCTATATGTCTATGGTTTCTCCAGAGGCGCTGCACAAGCCCGTACCTTTGCCAATTGGCTGCAAACCCTGACCCGTTGTAAAGGCGGCGATGGCGCAGTGGAGTATCGTTTTGCCGGATTGCCGATCTCCATTGAATTTCTCGGTATCTGCGACACGGTGGCGGCAGTGGGCATTGCCGATAGTTTTCCCTTTACCGCCGGGCATATGGATTGGGCTGACGGCACCATGCGTTTGCCTGATGAAGAGTCAGCAATCTGCATGGACACTTCCATTCCTGAGGACTGCCACTTTCTCAAGCGTTGCGTGCACTTGGTATCGGCTCATGAGCAGCGGGCCAGTTTCCCATTGGACTCGATCCGTCGCCGACCAAAGAACGCCAGTGGCCAGCGCGATACGACTCAGCCCTCCAGTTACCGTAGTGGCACCGTCGAATATCTTTACCCTGGTGTGCACTCGGATGTCGGTGGAGGGTATGCGCCTAAGGATCAAGGTAAAGCGATGTCTGGTACTAAGCATTTGTTGTCGCAAATACCTTTACAGCATCTTTATGCAGCAGCGTTTAAGGCCGGCGCCCCGTTACAAGTACCGGAGACTGCGTGGCGGGCTGCAGTTCATGAAAAATGGCGAAAAATGAGCCCAGCTATCGAAAGAGAGTTCGACGTCTCCGACCAACTCATCAAACGCTTCAACGCCTGGCAAGCCGACGCCGCTCAACACACCGGCACCCTGGAAGAGATGATCGAGTGGCAACAGGCGCTGATCACCGGTTGGCGCATCGACCGTTATGCCGGAGGGGTGGAAAGGCAGCCGTTCTATCAGAATGCTCCGCCGGATATGCCCAAGGCCGAGGTCGAGGCCTGGGAGGCGATCCAGGCGCGCAATGATGCCGAAACCAAGGCCGCCGCCAAAGGCAAACCGGTACCGACTTACACCGAGGCACAGGAGAAGGAGTACCAGCGCCATGTGCAGATCGTCGGTGGTGAGGAAAAGGCCAACGGCATGCGCCGGGAAAAGGTCTTCGACCCGCCCCTGGATCACCAGCAACTCAAAGGCGCCGCCGACGAGTTTCGTCATGACTACAAGCAAGAGTGGGGACTGCTCGACGACAGCATGAAGGTCGGTGGCGTTCTGGATTTGCTGCTGGGCGGCACGGTGTTCCTGGTCAACGAGGAAGACGAGGCCAAGGAGTATGCCTACCTGCACGATAAAGGCACCAAGCTTTACCGGGAGTTGTTCAGCGCACCCAACACGCCTCGATCCGGCAAGGAAGACCTGGTGGCGCTGTTCGACGAGCAGATCCACGACTCCCGCGCCTGGTTCATGAACACCTCGGCGCTGGGCCCGCGGGAGCCGTTCACCGATTACTTCCGCATTCGCCTGGTGCACTTTGACAACGAGTCGAACAAGGAGCTGTCGCTGCTGGCCACCGCTGGCCGGGTGGTGGGGGTGGGGCTGATGCTGGCCAGCGTCGGCTTGAGCATCAAGAAGAAGGACCCGCGCATGTTGCTCGGCCTGTTCCTGCCGTCTTTGGCGCGGCCGGTGCTGGCGGGCAAGGTCGGGGTGCCGGGTTCATCGCAAGTCAGCGCTTTCGACCCGCTGACCGGTCTGGCCTTGCCGATGCTGAACAATATGGATGGGCTGCGGGCCTTCACCCGATCCCCGGGGGATGTGGTCGCCCTGGTCGCGGCAATGCCGCCTCCGCCGCCCTTGGACGCAAGCACCGCCACCACTCCGGAGTTGCAGAAAATCCTGGTGGCCCACCAGGCGCTGGAAGCGGCAAAAGCGGCGCAGGATAAGGAGGACGCCAGCCTTGCCGAGCTATTGGCCAACGCCGCCAACGGTCAGGGCAAGCCCGCTGGCTGGCAGGATCTGCTGGCCGATCAGCTGGGCAATCTGCAGTCATCCCGCAAGCAGGGGTAATCATGGACAACCTGAAGGGGCGACGCTCCCGGGGCCGCCCTTCAGAGGAGGAATCAGGCGTGTGCCTTATTGGGGATTGGCCTCGGGCAACAGTGCCTGTGACAGATCACCCCTGGATTGGCGGCGTTTATGGCGCCCGGTCCGCCTTAGCCCCCACCCCATACGCATCCCACAACTTGTTGCGGAACTTGTTCTGCGGATCGACCCGGGCTTTCAACGCGAGAAACTCCCCGGCCCGGGGATAGGCCGCGCGAAACTGCTGCGTCGTGGCGTGGATCTGGTACGGCAGGTAGTAGCTGCCGCCGTGCCTGATGGCGCTGTCCACCAGGGCGCGGGTCCATTCGCTGACTTTCTCCCGTTCCTCTGGCGCGGTGCTCTGCTGGTAGTACAGCACCAGGGCGAACACCTCGGTCTTGGCCCAGGCCAGCAGGGTGCCAGGGTCGGCCTTGGCGTGGCGGATCGACAGGTTGATCACGTTGACGTTATGCGCCCTCAAGGTCGTGCCCATTTCTTCGACGAAGCTCTCCAGCTGCTCGGGGGGCACGAAGTATTCCTGCAGCACGTAGGTGCGCTTGGCCCGGGACTCGGGCTCCAGTTCGCGCACGTCGAGGCTGGCTTCGTGGTTGCGCCAGGACACTTGCGGCTTTTTCAGCACCAGGGGGTCGATCACCTCCTGGCGCAGGGTCTTGCCGCCGGGCCACTGGCTCACCACTTTCAGGGCCTTCTGTTCTTTCCAGTAGTTCTGGTCCAGGGGCGTGAGGCGCTCCTTGACCGTGACCGGGAGCTCGGTCTGGCTGTAGGAGACGGCGCGCAGGGTCTGGTACCGGTCGGGGTAGAGCACGGCGTTGTGCAGGATGACCTTGGGGTCGTTATGGATGCGGGCCTGGAAGTAGGGGCGGTAGGCGCCCAGGGGCATTTCCTCGACGCTGCGCAGCAGGCGCACGTTGTCGCTCAGTTGCAGGGTGGCCTGGACGATCACCCCCAGGCCGCCGTAGCCGCCGATGGCGCCGTAGAACAGCTCGCGGTTGTGCTGCGGGCTGGCGTCCACCACTTGGCCGTCGGCCAGTACCAGCTTGATGGATTTCACCGAGCTCACCAGCGGGCCGTAACCGATGTAGCGGCCATGGGCGTTGACGCTCAGGGCGCCGCCGACGGTGAAGTTGGCATAGCTCTGCATGATGCTCACGGACAGGTCGTGGGGGTCGATGTAGTCCTGCACGGCGCGCCAGGTGATGCCCGGCTGCACGGTGATTTCCTTGCGTTCTTTGGAGAAGTCGAGCACCCGGTTGAAGCCGCGCATGTCGATCTGCAGGGCGTGTTCGGTAGCAGTCTGGCCGCCCATGCTGTAGCGCCCGCCGCCAATGGCGATGGGCCCGGGATGCTCGGCCACCTGCTTGACGATCTGCTCCAGGGTGCTGGGGCGCACCACCTGATCGACCACGATGGGGTTGAGCTGGGTGATGTCGTTGACGGTTTCTGCGGCGTGGGTGGTGAGTGCGTGGCTGAGCGCCGCGCATAAAAACAGGCCGATCGCGAATCTCATTCGCCGTGTCCATCCCTGGTGGTGGCGCGCCGCCGGAGGGGCGCAAATGGCCGCAGAATACCGCCGCGGCGGGTCCATGACCATGGGCGAACGCACCGGGGGGAGGGCGGCATCGACCCGTGGGTCGATGCCGGGCGCGGCTTACAGCGTCGGCAGGCCGAGGGTCGCGGCGCAGTGTTCCAGGGAGCGCTGCTGGGTCTGGGCGTACAGCTGCAGTTCGTCGAGGGTGGCCCGACCCAGGGCGTCTTCGAAGGCCTGGCGGTTGGAGTGTTCGGCGTAGTGGCTCTGGCTGTCGTCACCCAGGTTGGACTGGAAGATCCCGGCGGCGCTCACCGGCAGGAAATCCTCATACACCAGGGGCTCGAAGCCCAGGTGTCCGGATGCCAGCAGGGCCGGCAGGGTGGTCGGACGCTGGGGCTCGGTGCGGGCCGCGAGCCCGGCTTCGCTGACGAAGTAGCGAAAGTACGCCAGGCCCTGTTCGCGCATGGCCGAGTGGCTGTCGGGAAATTCCCGGAAGTGCTCTTGCATCAGTTGGTTGTAGCGCTGGGCGTTGGCTTCGTTGGGGAAGTCGCCCAGGGCGTCGCGGGCGGCGTTCAGCAGGCGGTCGTAGAGCGCGCGGCCCTTGGGGGTCAGCGCTGCGCCGCGCTGTTCGATTTCGCCAAAGCGCGCGCTGTGGCTGCCCTGGCTGTCGGCCTGGTCGGTGAAGGCCACGGACTCCTCCAGGGCCTTGAAGCTGGTCTGGCGCAGCAGGATCGGGCAGTCCCGGCGCGGCGGGCCTTCGATCACCGCCTTGGGGGTGATGCCGTGCTCCGGCATGAGCTGCTGCACTTGATCGATGTCCAGGGTGCGCGGGGTCAGGTGGTTGATGTGCGGGCCCTTGAATGCCACCACGTCGGCGATCAAGCGGTGCTGGGCGCTGAGGCTGGCGTACTGGGCGGCGGTCACGGTGGCGTGGTGGTGCCAGCGGAAGGTTTCCAGGGCTTCCTGGATAAAGCGCTGGGCGTCGCCCTCATCCAGCCCGCCCTCGGCCTGGGCCTGCTCAATCAGCTCCAGCACCTTGGGGGTGAAGATCTGCCGCTGGGCCAGCACCTGTTGGGCAAAGCCTCGCAGTTCGGGGTTGTCGATCAGTTCCAGGCGCAGCAGCGAGGTGAAGACCCGGAACGGGCTGACCTGCAGGGCTTCTTCGTGCATCGCGCGAAAGGCCGTGGAATGCACCGGCACCCCGGCCGGGGTCAGGTCGTAGTAGCCCACCGGCTGCATGCCCATCACCGCGAACAACCGGGCCAGGGTCGCCAGCTCCGCGGCGCTGCCGACGCGGATCGCGCCGTGGCGCTCCAGGTCCAGGCGCTGCAGTTCGCCGCTGCGCTGCAGGTGCCGGGCAATCGCCGGTTGCTGCTCCAGCACCCGGGCATTGACCTGGGCCACCAGTTCCATCAGGGCGCCGTAGAGGGGCACCTCCTCGCGGTACATATCCGACATCGCCCGGGAAAATCCCTGGCGGATCAGGTCAGGACTGACGAAGCGCTGGTTGCTCATGGACAGGGTTCCCGTGGCTGTGGATGGCGAAGCGAGAGAGGTACGGATCGGCCTCGATTCTGCTGGCCGGTGCCGAGGCTGACAAACGAAGTTTCCTCTGAACTTCATTCTGCAAACGAATGCATGGGGCCGCTGGCTTGCAGCGCCTCTTGGGGCCGACGGGCAGATTCCCGCTCGGCGGGCCCGACCGGAGCGCGCAGGCTGTGTACACTGATGGCGTTTTGCAACCGCGTGGCTAGACTTGCAACGGTCGATCCCCCCGCTACCGCTCGCGGCATCTTTCCCATCGCTGGACGGAGGCAACTTGGCCCCTGCGCAGTACACCAGAGGAAAGGGACTGTCATTGGCCAGGAGGCTGTATAAATCGCGGATTCTCGGCTTGGGCCTGGGCGTGCTGTGCGTGGCTGCCGGGATGTGGCCGCTGCAACCGGCGCCCTGGGTCTGGGGGCTGATGCTGTGCAACGCCTTTATCTGGCCGCACCTGGCCTATCAGTGGGCGCGCTGGGCACGGGTGCCGTTTCGCGCCGAGCACCGCAACTTGCTGGTGGACTCGCTGGCGGGCGGTTTCTGGGTGGCGGCCATGCACTTCAATCCGCTGCCGCTGGCCACCACCCTGGGGATGATGGCGATGAACAACATCGCCCTGGGCGGGGTGCGCTTCTTTCTCGCCGGCAGCCTGGCCCAGGCCCTGGGCATTGGCCTGGGCCTGTGGCTGTTCAGCCCGTCGTTCATCCCCCAGACCACGCCGTTGCAGCTGTACGCCTGTCTGCCGATGCTGACCCTGTACCCCATGACCCTGGGCTACATCTGCTACCGCCAGGCAGCCACCCTGGGGCAGCACAAGCGCGAGCTGCTGGCCCGCAGTCGCACCGACAGCCTGACCGGGCTACTCAATCACGGGGCCTGGAAGGACCAGCTGGAGGTCGAGTTCCAGCGCTGCAAGCGCCAGGGCCGCGGCGGCGCCATCGCCCTGATCGACATCGATCACTTCAAGGCCATCAACGACACCTACGGCCATGTGGCCGGGGATGGGGTGCTGCGCCAGTTGAGCAAGCTTCTGCGGCAGAACCTGCGGGCCAGCGACCAGGCCGGGCGTTATGGCGGCGACGAATTCTGCGTGATCCTGCCGGACGTGCCGCTGGCCCATGCCGCGGATCTGATGGAGGCCCTGCGTGGGCGCTTTGCGGCCCTGGGTCATGAGCAGAACCCGGCGTTGCAGGTCAGCCTGAGCATTGGTCTGGCGGCCTTCAGTCTCGGGCATGACGAGGCCATGGACTGGCTCAACGATGCCGATCAGGCCTTGTATGTGGCCAAGAGTGGCGGTCGTAACAACGTCACCTGTCATCCGCCGCAGCTGCCTTCGCGCAAGGTGTTGAATCCTCTGTAACACCGGCCTCCCGTAGGAGCGGGCTCGCCCGCGAAGGCTTCGGGGCGTGGCGCGGGATTGGCGGCGCGCGCTTCGCCGGCAAGCCGGCTCCTACATCGGGTGCGGTCTGTAGGAGCGGGCTCGCCCGCGAAAGCTTCGGGCGTGGCGAGGGATTGGCGGCGCGCGCTTCGCCGGCAAGCCGGCTCCTACAGGGCGGGGTGCAGGCGCCGGGCCAATTCCAGGGCGCTGCGGGCGCTGGCGATGCCCGGCACCAGTTGGCTGAAGGGGATCTCGATCAGGCGCTGCTCGCGCACCGCCCGCAGTCGCGACAGCACGGGATCGCTGCCCAGCAACTGGCGCTTGCGCGAGGCCGGTGACCACAGGGCATCGGCCAATAGCAGCACGTCCGGGTCGTTGATCAGCAGCGTCTCGCTGTTCACCCGCAGCTGCGGGTGATCGACAGAGGCCATGCTGTTGCGCGCTCCGGCGGCCTGCAGCAGCACGCCGACAAAACCGCGGCGACCCTGGCTGGCCAGGCCGTTGACCTCGCTGTCGAGGTAGAACACCGCAGGCCGGTTGCGTCCCTGGTACAGGGCAGCTGCCGCGTCGAGGTCGGCCTGTTGCTCGGCGATCAGTTGCGCGGCCCGGGTCTCCTGCTGCAACAGCCGGCCCAGGGTCAGCAGGTCGCGACGGATATGCCCGAAGTAGTCTTCGCTGTGCCCGGCGCAGGCCGACTCCAGCAGATAGCTGCCTACGCCTATGGCGCTCAGGTGTCGTCGGGAGCTGAAGTTTTCCGGGAACGCCGAGGCAAAGCCGCCCACCACCAGATCGGGCTTGAGGCTGTAGAGGACTTCCGCCGAGGGATACTGCCGGGCGATCACCGGTACACCATGGTAGTGCCCATCGGCCCCGGCATCGTCGTCCAGGTAGGCCACGCCGATCATCGCTGGCCCGGCGCCCAGGGCCAGCAGCAGGTCGGCGCTGTGCTGGTTGAGGGCGACGATGCGCTGTGGCGGTCCGGCAATTTCCCAGCGCTGGCCGCAGTTTTCATAGTGCTGCGCCAGGGCCGGCAGGGCCGCCAGCCACAGCAGCAGGCCGAGCAGTCTGCTAGGCATGCGCCGGCCCTCCATAGGGCGTGGGAATCTGCAGTTGCGCCACCGGTTCGCCCTGGACCAGGTGCTGCTGCACCAGGCGCAGCACTTCGCCGTCATCGCGCACTCGATACCAGCAGCCGTCCGGGTGCACGGTGAGCACCGGTCCCAGGTTGCAGGGGAACTGGCAGGCGGTGCGGGTCAGCAGCACGCCGCCGGGTGTTTCCAGGCGCTCCAGGCGCAGCAGTTCGCGGCGCAGGGTCTTCCACAGCGCCAGGGCGCCGCGCCGCACGCAGCGCGGGCCGGTGCACAGGAACACCTGGCGGGCATGGGGCGGCACCCGCGACCAGTCCGGGTCGCTGGCCACCGCGTTGACCTTGTCGCAGGGCAGGTGGCGTTCGCGCTGGCCAATGCTGGCGCAGGCCAGGGCCGCATCCAGCCCGCGGCGGCCCAGGGCCTGGGCGGTGACCCACGGTTGCGGCGCTTGCGGGTGGGCGCGGGCCAGGCGTCCCAGCTCGTCGCGCAGCCAATCCAGGTAGGCGCCGTCGGAGCTGGGCTCCAGGTCCACCACCAGCAGCGCCGCGCCGTTCTCGGGCAAGGGTTCGTCGAAGGCGGCCCAGAGGCTGTCGAAGCCGTCCAGGGTGTCGATCACCCGGGTGCTGGCGTCGTTGCCTCGCAGTTGATGAAGCTCGCGGCGAAACGCCTCGCCCAGGGCTCCGCTGTTCAGGCCGGGGCCGACGAACAGCACCCGTTGATAATCCTTGTGCATGGCACTCGTCCTCAGAAGCGGTAGGTGTAGCGCACCTCGGTGGTGAAGGGGCGCCCCAGGTTATCCACCCGTGGGTTGTTGCTGGCGATGCTGGTGCTGTAGTCGCGGTCGAAGAGGTTTTCCAGCAGCAGGCTCAGGCGATGCTGCCGGGCCGCGTCGAGGTAGCGATAGGCATCGGCGTCGACCACCGAATAGTGGCCGTAGTCGATCTTTTTCGGGCTGTCGATCTGGCCGATGTAGCGGATTGCCCCGCCCACGCCCCACATCTGGTCGGGGGCTTCGAAGCCCAGCCGCGAGCGGGCGAAGAAGCCGGGGATATTGCTCAGGGTCACGCCGTTGCGCGACTCCACCAGGTTGCGGGTCAGGTCCGCCGAGAGGGTCCACTGCGGGCTGAACTGCCAGCGCCCGTCGATCTCGATGCCACGTACCTTGATCCGTCCCTGGCCATTGACCCAGTCGATGCCGTCGAGGGCGATCAGGTCGTCGATCTTGCGCTGGAACAGCGTGCCGCTGGCGTTGAAGTCGCCGGCCAGCAGGTGGCCCTGGTAGTCCAGGCCCAGCTCGGCATTCAGGCTCTTTTCCGGCTTGAGGTGGCGGTTGCCTCGTTCATCGTCCTCGTTGGCGAACAGTTGCTCGGCATTGGGCAGCTTGAAGGCACTGCCGAACTGGCCGCGCAGTTGCCAGTGGGGCGAGAGGTCATACAGCGAGGTGAGCATGCCCACCGTGGCGCTTTCGCCGCCGCTGATCTGCTCGTGACGCACGCCGATGCTCGGGTGCCAGTCGGGCAGGGCTGCCACTACCGGGCGCAACTGAGCGTAGAGGGCATTGGCCTGGGCGCTGTTGTCGTCGATCTTGAGCACGTCGTCCTGGCCCTTGAACCACTGGTTGTCGCTGCCGAACAGCAGCACGTGGCCGCCGTCCAGTTCGGCCTTGCCCTCGGCCTGCAGGCCCCAGTCGGTGAAGCCCCAGTAGTCGTTGTGGTTGATCACTTTGCTGCCCCCGCCCTCGGTGGTGTTGATGCGGGTGTAACGGGTGTCCCAGTCGTTGACATGACCCTTGACGAAGTAGCTGAAACCTTCGCTCAGGCGCTGTTCGAAGGTCGCGGTGGCGATCTGCTGGATGCGCTCGTTGGTGGTCTTCTTGTTGTTCAGCGGGCGGGCGAAATCCAGGTTGGCGTCGCTGTACTGGTAGAACAGCTCCAGCCGCGAGTCGTCGGCAAAGCCCTGGATCGCCTTGGCGCCGAAGGTGGTCACTTCATAGCTGCGTTTCCTGTCCCGGGTGTTGGCGTTGTAGGCGCTGTTGCGAAACGGCTGGTAACCGTCGGAGCGGTTGTGGCTGACATAGGCCAAGAGGCCCAGGTCGCCCAGGCCGTTGCTGACGATGCGTTCGGCGCGG
Source organism: Pseudomonas sp. TKO26 (assembly GCF_003225665.1). Classification (NCBI taxonomy): domain Bacteria; kingdom Pseudomonadati; phylum Pseudomonadota; class Gammaproteobacteria; order Pseudomonadales; family Pseudomonadaceae; genus Pseudomonas; species Pseudomonas sp. TKO26. The sequence continues at coordinate 8,472 of NZ_QKLN01000015.1, read as the reverse complement.
GCATCGCCGCTGGTGCCCATGAAGCTGTCCAGGCCCAGGTTGGCCTCGCCGGAGACGTCGCGGGTCTGCGGGCTGCGGGTGACGATGTTGATCACCCCGGACACCGCCTGGGTGCCGAACAGCAGGCTCTGGCCGCCCTTGAGCACCTCGATGCGCTCAATGGCGTTGGCCGGCAGGGTGTCCAGGTACAGGCCGCCGTACAGCCGGTTGTTCAGGCGCACCCCGTCCAGCAGGATCAGGGTGTCGTCGTTGCGCCCCCCCAGCAGGGAATAGGTGCCGTAGTCGAAGGGGCCGTTTTTCGGTGCTACGTACAGGCCCGGCACATACATCTGCAGGACCCGGGTGATGTCGCTGCTGGGGCCGGCGCGTTCGATCTGCTGGCGATCGATGATCTCCAGCTTGCTGCCGTAGCGGGCCATTTCGGCCACGGTGGTGGACTCCACCGAAGGGGCAAAAATCGATTGCGGCTGCAGTTCCAGTGGCGCGTCGTCCGCCAGCAGCAGGGGGCTGAACAGGCAGCCGAGCAGGGCGCCGCTCATGCCGCGGCGAGGTGCACGCCAGGCGCATGCAGGGAAGGTTTCGATCGTTGTCATTCTTGGTCTTCTCGAAAGTGTCTTCGGGAAGCACGCAGGAGAAGGTATCGGCCACGGGCGCGCGACCTTACCGGCCCATGCCCGCCCACCGCAGGATTGCCAAACAGAAGTTCCAGGCCGGTCTCCGGGCTTGCGAGTCTGGCGGCATTCGCCTTCCCATACCTTGGGTACAGTGGCCTGTTGAATGCAGCACTCGCTTACCGTTGCGGGGGCAGCACCGGACTAGCCCCGAAGGGGCGCACCGGTTTCCCGTTTCACCTCATGCACGGCGGCATGAGGCACCTGAAGCTGGGCAGCATGTTACGCAGCGAAGCGGCGAGCTCCAAGCTCCAAGTTTCAAGCGGCAAGCTAAAAGCTGTTGCTTGCAGCTTGAAGCTTGCCGCTTGCCGCTTGCACTGCTCTGACTGTGTCGCCGGGCTGCAGTTGCAGGCGCTTGGCGGTCAGGCGGTCCACCAGCAGGCAGCCGGATACCAGGCGCCCGGGAGCGGCGGTGATGCGGCAGCTCTCCAGGCGCCGGTTGTGAATCAGCCACACCGGCGCCTGCGCGTCCGGAGTGCCCACCAACAGGGGCAGGGTCTGGCTTTCACGCACGCTGCGGATCTTCGTCACCTCGGCCTCGATCAGCGGCCCGCCATCGAAGATGTCGATGCAGCCCTGATGGTTGAAACCTTCGCCCCGCAGGATGCTCACCGCCTGTTCGGTGCTGTGGTGGGCCTGGCCGATGGCGGCCTGGGCGTCGGGGCTGAGCAGGCAGGTGTACAGCGGCTGGCGCGGCATGAGTTCGCTGATGAAGGACTTGCTGCCCTGGCTGGACAGGCGATTGGCCTGCTGGAAGTCCATCTTGAAGAAGTGCCGCCCCAGGCTGTCCCAGAACGGCGAACGGCCCTGGCTGTCGAGCTGGCCCCGCAGCTCGGCCACCAGTTTGTCGCCGAACAGCTGCGGGTACTCGGCGACGAACAGCAGGCGCGCGGTGGACAGCAGGCGCCCGGCGCAGCCCTGGCGCTGGTCGTGGCGCAGGTACAGCGAGCAGAGCAGGGATTGCCCGGTCATCTCGTTGCACAGGAACAGGGTCGGAATCTCTCTGTCGATGCCCAGTTCCGGGGCGCGGCCGCGGCTGATGCCCAGCCGGTAGTGGTAGCTGGGCTCGCGCAGGCCGATGGCGCCGCTCACAGCGCAGACGCCGATCACTTGCAGATCGTCGTCCTCCAGCACGAACAGGTAGTCGGCATCGGCCCGTTCCACCTGATTGGCGAAGGTGCGCTGGGCCCAGCGCAGCCGATGAGCCAGGCGCTCGGGGTCGGTGGAGAGGTTGTTCAACTCGCGAGGGCTGCCTTGCAGCAGCTTCAGCAGCGCCGGCAGATCGCTGACGCGCACCGGACGGACGATCATGGCACCGCTCCCTGGCGCTGCCGGGGGCAGCGGTAAAACCCGGGGCGGCTCATAACGCCACTCCCCGCACCGGCTCGCCCGGTGTCAATTGCAGGGCCTGGAGCATCGCCTGATCCAGGCCGATCACGTCGCCCGGGGCTTCGTCGAGGGGCACGACGATCGCGCGAAAGCCCTGCAGCCGGTCGTTGCTCAGCAGCCAGTGGCGGCCCTGGCCGCTCTGCGGGCTCAGGTAACTGACCGCGACCCGGCTCTGAATGATCGAGCGTAGTTGGTTGCTGCGTGCCTGCAGGGTCGGGCCGGCATCGAACAGGTCGACGTACTGGGTGGGCGCGAAGCCTTCGTCGACGAGGATGTCGCAGGCCTCCCGGGCCGCCGGATGAATGCGTCCGATGCAGTCCTGGGCCGGCTGCGGCAGCATCGGGATGTACAGCGGGTACTGGGGCATCAGTTCGGCGAGAAAGCCGCGCCCCTGCAAGGCGCACAGGCGTTCGGCCTTGACATAGGGCAGGTCGAAGAAGTGCTGGCCCACCGCCGCCCAGAAGGGTGATTGGCCGGCCTCGTCGCTGTAGCCGACGATCTCGCTGATGCAAGTATCGGCAAAGCGCCAGGGGTGCGCGGCGATGAACAGCAGGCGCGCGCGGGAGGTCAGTTGCGCCTGGGGCGTGCCCGCCAGCGCCGGATCGACATGGAAGCTGCGCAGCAGGGTCTGTTCGCTGAGGTCCTGGCACAGTGACAGGGTCGGCACGGCGTGTTCGATGTTCAGCTCTCGCGAGCTGCTGACGAAGGGGCGGTTGCGCAGGCTGTAGAAGGGCGTGGCAAAGCCGGCGGTGGCGAGGATGTCCGAGCAGCCGTGCAGTTGGCCGCTGTCCTGGTCCTCGAGCACCAGAAAATAGTTTTCCGGCCCCTGGCGGGCCTCGACCTTGGCGAAGGACGCCAGGGAGTCGAGGATCTTTTCCCGCAGGCAGGTTTCGTCATCCACCAGCGAAGTCACGCCCAGCAGGCGTGCGCCGGCCAGACGCAGCAGTTGAGGCAGATCGGATAACGCCACCGGACGCAAGGCCAGCATGGGTGTACTCCTGTATCAAGGGCCGTTCGCCGGGGGCGAACATCGGCCAGACATCACTGTCGGTGACCACGCAATTGCACGGCCGCGGTTTCCGGCGGCCGGTCCCCGGGGCGGCTTGTGGCGGCCGCACTCGGGGGCGCGACGCCATCCGGCGCCGCGCGGGGAGGCTCATGGCTTGAGCGGATCGGGCAGGGCCGCGGCGCTGCCCAGCTTGTTCAGCAGGAACAGGTAGACCAGCCCGGCGAGGATCCAGATGGCGCCGAGTTTCTGCGCGTCCACGCCCATGTTGTACATGATGGCGCAGACGATCACGAAGCCGATCACCGGGCAGATCAGGTGGCGCACCACCTGGCCGGATTTCTGCCGGCGCCAGTAGAAGTTGATCACGGTGATGTGCAGCAGCATGAAGCCGCTCAGGGCGCCGAAGTTGACCAGCGAGGTCAGGGTGTCCACCGAGTTGATGAACAAGTAGCAGATCAGCAGCGACAGCACCGCCACCAGGTAGATGCTGATGTGCGGGGTGTTGTGTTTCGGGTGCACCTTGGCCAGCACCTTGGGCAGCTTGCCGTCGCGGGCCATGCCGAACAGCAGGCGCGACACCGCGGCCTGCGAGGTAATGGCTACCGCCACGCCCCAGGCCAGCGCCGTGGCCACCCCGGTGAGGGTCGCCAGCCAGCTGCCGGCGGCCAGTTCTGCGATCTCGTAGAAGGCGGTGTCGGCGGACTTGAAGCCCATGCCGGCGGCCAGGTCGGTGGCGATCCAGGTCTGCACCACGAAGATTGCGCCCATCACCAGCAGAGTGATCAGCGCCGCGCGACCGACGCTGCGGCCGGGGTCGCCCTTGACCTCTTCGGCCAGCGTCGAGATGGCGTCGAAGCCGAGGAACGACAGTACGGCGATGGACACGCCCTGCATCAGCAGGCCGAAGTGGAAGTTGTCCGGGCTGTACAGCGGCGCCAGGGTCAGCTGGCCGTGGCCGGCGCCCCCGTGCAGGGCGTTCCAGGCGTAGAACAGGAAGATTCCCAGGACCACCAGCTGCGCCAGCAGGAACAGGATGTTCATCCGCGCGGTGAAGGTGATGCCCCGCAGGTTGACGAAGGTGGCGCTGACCAGGAACGCCAGGATGAAACCGACCTTGGGCACTTCCGGGTACAGGTGGTTGAGCGCCATGGCGGCGTAGACGTAGAGCAGCGGCGGGATCAGCAGGTAGTCCAGGAGCATCAGCCAGCCGGCGAGAAAGCCGACATGCGGGTTCAGGCCGCGCTGGGCGTAGGAATACACCGAGCCGGCAATGGGGAAGGCGCGGGCCATGGCGCCGTAGCTCAGGGCGGTGAAGACCATCGCCACCATGCCGATGATGTAGGCCAGGGGCACCATGCCCGGGGCTTCCTGGTTGACGTAGCCGTAGACCCCGAACGGGGCGATGGGGATCATGAAAATCATCCCGTAGACCACCAGGTCACGCAGGCTCAGCCCGCGCTTGAGTTCCTGTTTGTAGCCGAATTCTTCAATCTCCATGAAGCGGTTCTCCTTGTAGCCAATGTAGGTGGACGAAGTCGGCACCGAGGGTCGTCATGGACACCTCGGGTGCCGCCTGTGTTTGAACCTGGCAGGGTTAAAGACACACCACAGCGTGTTTTCTTGTTGTCGTTGCAGTCCAGCAAAGCGTTTGGGTCGCGTTCAATCCTCTGGTTTTGCGGGTTACAGCAGCGGTGCCAGGCGGTCGCTCCAGCACTGCACGGCTTCGGGGCTGCGCAGCAGATCGTTGCGCACCTCGATCAGCACCGATTCCAGACCCCGGGCATCCCCGTGCACCGGCACGGTCATGTCGCTCAAGGGGTCGATTTCATAAGGCTGGTTGCCCGCCACCTTTATCGGCAGGGTCCACAAACCTTCCAGTATTCGCGCGGCGTAGGCCGTGGCGTTGCCATACAGCACGCCGACTTCCAGCGAGCGCGGCTGGCTGTAGTAGATGGGTGTGAAGCTGTGGATCCCCACCACCCGCACTTCGCGGCCGGCGGCCAGGCGCCGGTCGATGATCCGTTGCAGACGCTGGTGAAACGGCGTGAACAGCTGCTGGCGGCGGTATTCGCGGGTCGCCTCGTCGAGGTGCTGGTTGCCCGGCACCTGATAGATCTCGCTCTGCAGCGGGATGCTGTCGGGGGCGTGGCGCGGCCGGTTGAGGTCGATCAGCAGGCGCGAATAGTTGGCCGCGATCAGGGTCGCGCCCAGGGCCTGGGACAGGCTCTGGGCCAGTTCCAGGGCGCCCGGGTCCCAGGCGATGTGCTCGCGAGCCGCCACCTTGTCCAGGCCCAGGTCGTGCAGGGCCGGTGGAATGTAGTGGCTGGCGTGCTCGCACACCAGGATCAGCGGATGCTCGGAGTCTTCCCGCAGCAGGTGGTAGGCCGGCTCGGTGTAGAGACCGTGCTCGGCGGATTTAGTACAGGTGTCCATAGTGCTCACAGAGTTCGGCAGCGGTCAGGTGCTCGGTCAGGGACACTTCCTTTTGTTTGACGGCGAAATAGGTGCTCAGCAGCGGTTCCGGCAGAGCCTGCAGCAACTCCGTGTTGCTGCGCAGGTAATCCAGGGCCTGGGGCAGGCTGCCCGGCAGAGGCACGATGCCGCTGGCCAGGCGTTGTTCGGCGCTCAGTTCATCGGGGACCTTGTCGGTCACCGCGTTCAGCGGCAGTGTCTGTTCGATGCCCAGGCGTCCGGCCATCAGGATCACCGCCATGGCCAGGTGTGGCGAGGCGGTGGCGTCCAGGGCGCGGAATTCCAGGTTGTACTGCGGCGCCAGGGGCTTGCCGCCGATGTCCACGGTGGGGCAGATGCGCAGCGAGGCTTCGCGGTTGCGCAGGCCCAGGCAGGCGTAGGAGGCGCTCCAGTGATGGGGCTGCAGGCGCTCGTAGGACAGCGGCGTCGGCGCGGTAAAGGCGCACAGCGCCGGCAGGTGCTTGAGCACCCCGGCGGCCCAGTGCTGACCCAGGCTCGACAGGTCGTCGCCACTCACCGCCTGGGGATCGTAGAGCAGCGGTTGGCCGTCCAGGTCCTGCAGGCTCAGGTGCAGGTGCACGCCGTTGCACACCGCGTCGGCGGCGGTCTTGGGGGCGAAGCTGACCCGCTGCCCGAGCTGTCGGGCGATTTCCCGGGTGATCTCGCGCACGTTCACCGCGCGGTCGGCGGCGGCCAGGCCCTGGGTCGGGCGGCAGGTGATCTCGTATTGCTGCTTGCCGTATTCGGGGAGGAACATTTCTGGCTCGACCCCGGCGGCCCGCAGCGCCGCCAGCAGCCAGCCACCGAAGGTCGCGCCCTGGCGCTGGGCTTCCAGGGAGAAGGCCAGGTGCTGGCGCTGGCCGCTGCCGGTATCGAGGTTGAATTCATGTTCGAAGGCGGCGGTGACCTGGATGCCCAGCTCGCGGTAGCGCTCTATTTCGTTGCGCAGCAGGGTGCGCGGGCAGGCGGCCCAGGGCCTGCCGTCAGTCTCGCAAATGTCGGCATGGATGAAGTCCAGGGGCGCCGCCGTGGCATCCGGCCCGGGTCCGACGCTGACCCGGCTGTCCAGGTCGGGAATCAGCCGCAGGTCGCCGTAGGCGCCCCAGGGGTTGTCCTCGGCGATCAGGTCCTGGGGCGTCAGGGCGCTGTTGGCCGGCACCCAGCCGCAGCCACCGAGCCGGTAGCGCTCCAGCTCGTCGCTGGGGAACGAGCGGCCGCGGGTGACGCCGATCAGGTCGGTGGTGACCAGGCTGGTCATGGCCACCGGTGTCAGGGCCTCGATGCCCTGGCCGCGGCTCATCCGCGGATCTCCCGCAGGCGGCCGAGCACGGTGTCGGTGTCGCTGATCCAGCAGTAGCCCTTGATCGCGTTGAGGCAGGCCTGGTGCCGGGCATCGCTGTAGGTGGCGCAGGCGTCTTCCACCAGGGTCACCAGGTAGCCGCGGTCGGCGGCGTCGCGCACCGCCATGTCCACGCATTGGTCGGTGACGATCCCGGCGACGATCAGGTGGCGGGTTTCCAGGTTGCGCAGCACGTAGTCGATGTTGGTGGAGTTGAACACCCCGGAGGAGGTCTTGGGCAGCACGATCTCGTTTTCCACCGGTGCCAGCTCGTCGATGATCGCCGCCTGGGGGCTGCCCTTGGGCAGGTGCATGTTCGACAGCTTGTGGTCCAGGGAGCGGTCGCGGCCATCGGCGGTCAGGCTTTCGATCAGGGTGTGCAGCACGTTCTGCCGCGCTTCGCGCACCGCGGCCAGCAGGCGTTGCTGGTTGGGAATCACCTGTTGCCGGGCGCGCTGCAAGAAGGCTTGGCCCTCGGGCTCCTGCAAGTGCGGGTCGAACTGCGGCTCCAGCCAGGCGCGCTGCATGTCCACCAGCAGCAGGGCGGTGTGATCGACAACGAAGGGCAGGTCGCGGGGCGAACGGTGGGGCAGGCTGAACATCCTTATTTCTCCTCCAGCACATGGGTATCGAATTGCGCCCGCAGGGCATCGATGCCCTCCAGGCGTTGATCAAGATCGGCGCTGCGCGGGGTCAGGCAGGCGATCAGCGCCTCGACCTGGGCCAGCGCCGGCACCAGGGTGTCGAAGGGCGACAGGGATTCCACCGGGGCGCTGATGATCAGGTCCGCCAGCTCACGCAGCGGCGAGGCATAAATGTCGGTGAACAGCACCACCCGGGCATGGCGCGCCTTGGCCGCGCTGGCCACCCGCAGTGCCTGGGACTGATAGCGGCGGTAGTCGAACAGCAGCACCAGGTCCTGGCGCTGGATATCGAACAGGCGGTCCGGCAGTTGCGCATTGTCTTCCAGCAGCAGGCAGCCGGGACGCATCAGGCGCAGGTGGTTGAGCAGGTAGTGGGCGAGGAAACTGCTGAAGCGTCCGCCGAAGCAGTACAGCGCGTGGCGGCTGTCTTGCAGCCAGTTCACGAGCACGCGCACGTCTTCGGGCTGGGTCAGGGCCTGGGTGTCCTGCAGGGCGCGCTGGCTGTCCGCCAGGTAACGGCCCCAGGTGTCGCCCTGGGCCACTTGCGCCCGGGGGCGGAGCAGGGTGCTGGGGGACCGCAGGCGGTCGTCCATGTCGCTGAGCAGGGCTTCCTGGAACTCGCCGTAGCCGCTGAAACCGAGCTTCTTCACCAGCCGCACTATGGTCGGATCACTGACGCCTGCGTGTTCCGCCAGACGCGACATCGGCCCCAGGCCGTTGCGCGGGTAGTGGTCGAGCAGCGCGCGCACCACCTTGCGCTCTGCGGGCGTCAGGTCGAGGGCCGAGTCGGTGATCAGGTCTTTGAGAGAGGGCATCGGGGTGCCTTGGAAGGTGATGTCGGTTTTATTTCATGAAAAGGCGAAATTGATATTTATGTAATGGACGCTACATGTCTAGTGAAAAATTGTCTGATAGCAAAATGCCCTGAAATGGGGCGGGGTTGGGGGG